>NZ_BAAGXY010000021.1:0-119325 GCF_054779595.1 Angustibacter peucedani | reverse complement strand
GCCGGCAGCAGCACGCGCACGCAGAGCAGCTCGAGCTGCAGCCGCGGCGCGGTGGCGCCGGTCAGCTCGGTGAGCCCGGTGTTGACGACGTCAGCCGCGCGCGACAGCTCGGCCGCGCCGAACCGCGTAGCCTGGTCGCGCATGCGCTCGAGCTGGTCCTCGGGGACGCCGCGCAGCACCGAGCCTGCGCCGTCCGGCACCGCGCTCACGACGAGCAGGTCGCGCAGCCGCTCGAGCAGGTCCTCGACGAAGCGGCGCGGCTCGTGGCCGGACTCGATCACCCGGTCGACGACCTTGAAGACCGTGGCGCCGTCGCCCGCGGCGAACGCGTCGACCACGGCGTCGAGCAGCGTGGCGTCGGTGTAGCCGAGCAGCGAGACCGCGCGGTCGTAGGTCAGGCCCTCGTCGCCCGAGCCGGCGATCAGCTGGTCGAGCACCGAGAGGGCGTCGCGCACCGAGCCGGCGCCGGCCCGCGTGACCAGCGGCAGCACGCCCTTGGCCACCTCGACGCCCTCGCGCCCGCACAGCTCGCCGAGGTAGTCGGTGAGGCGGGCCGGCGGGACGAGCCGGAACGGGTAGTGGTGGGTGCGCGAGCGGATCGTGCCGATGACCTTCTCGGGCTCGGTCGTGGCGAACACGAACTTCACGTGCGGCGGCGGCTCCTCGACCACCTTCAGCAGGGCGTTGAAGCCCGCCGAGGTGACCATGTGCGCCTCGTCGATGATGTAGACCTTGAAGCGGCTGGCCGCCGGGCCGAAGGACGCCCGCTCGCGCAGGTCGCGCGCGTCGTCCACGCCGCCGTGGCTGGCGGCGTCGATCTCGATGACGTCGACCGTGCCGGGGCCGCCGCGGGCCAGCCCGACGCACGAGTCGCAGACCCCGCACGGGGTGTCGGTGGGGCCCTGCTCGCAGTTCAGGCAGCGGGCCAGGATGCGCGCGGACGTCGTCTTGCCGCACCCGCGCGGGCCGCTGAACAGGTACGCGTGGTTGACCCGCCCCGTGCGCAGCGCCTGGCTCAGCGGCTCGGTGACGTGCTCCTGCCCGATGACGTCCGCGAACGTCTCGGGGCGGTAGCGGCGGTAGAGGGCGGTCGACACGAGGACGACCCTAGCCCGCCGTCCCGACAGGCTCGTAGGCCAGCGGGCCGCCCGTTCCCTACAGGACGGCGTTCAGCAGCAGGGCGCCCAGCAGCCCGACGACGGAGATGATCGTCTCCATCACCGACCAGCTCTTGATCGTCTCCCAGACCGTCATGCCGAAGTACTGCTTGATCAGCCAGAACCCGACGTCGTTGACGTGCGAGAAGAACAACGAGCCGGCGCCGATGGCGAGCACCAGGCAGCTGACACCCGGCTTGTCGAGGGACGACGCCAGCGGGGCCACGATGCCGGCCGCGGTGATGGTCGACACCGTCGCCGAGCCGGTCGCGAGCCGGATGCCGACCGCCACCAGCCACCCCAGCAGGATGACGTTCATGTTGGCGCCCTCGGCCAGCCGGCCGATGAGCCCGCCGACGCCGGAGTCGACCAGCGTCTGCTTGAACCCGCCGCCGGCCGCGATGATCAGCAGGGTGCCGGCCATGGGCGGCAGCGAGGCGTCGACCGAGCCCGCGATGTCGCCGCGGTTCTTCCCGACCGCGACGCCCAAGGCGAAGATCGCCAGGATCGTCCCGGCGAGCAGCGCGATGACCGGCGTCCCGACGACGTCCAGCACCGACCGGGCGGTGGAGTCGTCGTCGAGGGTCAGCTCGCCGACGGCGCGGCCGAGCATCAGCACCACCGGCAGCAGCACCGTGGCCAGCGTCCAGCCGACGGAGGGACGTCGTCCGGTGCGCGTCGAGGTGGTCGTGCGCTCCTCGGTCGCGACGTCGGTGGTCTCGGCGGCGTCAGCGGTGCCGGCGGCCGTCGTCCGGCGGCCGGACCCGCCCACCTCCTCGTCCTCGTCGACCACGCCGCCCGCGCTGCCGCGGGGCGGGCGCGCCGGGCCGTACGGCGCGATGATCGAGCCGTACACGGGCCCGGCGAGGATGACAGCCGGGATCGCGAGCAGCAGGCCGAGGCCGAGGGTGAGACCGAGGTCGGCCTTCAGCGCGGCGATCGCGATCAGGGGTCCGGGGTGCGGGGGCACGAAGCCGTGCAGCGCCGAGAGGCCGGCGAGCGCCGGGATGCCGACCTTCAGCAGCGGGATCGACGTCCGGTAGGCGACGAGCAGCACGATGGGGATCAGCAGCACGACGCCGATCTCGAAGAACAGCGGCAGGCCGATCAGCGCCGCGGCGCCGGCCATGGCCCACGGCAGCGCGCGCTCCGGCACCCGCTGCACGATCGAGTCGACGACGGCCGCGGCACCGCCGGAGTCGACGAGCATCCGTCCGACGATCGCGCCGAGCGCCACCAGGATGCCGACGTTGCCGAAGGTGTCGCCGACGCCCTTCTGGAAGCTGGCCACCGCCTTGTCGGGCGCGAAGCCGGCGACCGCCGCCAGCACCGCCGACCCGAGCAGCAGGGCCAGGAACGGGTTGACCTTCAGCCACGAGATCAGCAGCACGACGGCCGCGATCGCGACCAGGGCTGCCACGACCAGCTGGCCGTCGTGGCCGGACAGGCTCGCGGCCTGCAGCGCGGCGCTCATCGGGTCGCCTCCTCGCGCGGGGTGAGGTGCAGCTCGGCCAGCGCGAGCCCGACCACCTCGTCAGGGGTGCCGGCGCCGCTCACGACGACGCCGGGCTCGTCGGGCTCGAGCGGCTCGAGCGTCGAGAGCTGGGTGGGCAGCAGCGAGGGAGGCATGTAGTGCCCCTTCCGGTGGGAGAGCCGGTCGGCGATGAGGTCGGCGCCGGCCTCGACGTGGCAGAAGCGCACGCCGGGACGGCCGTCGCGCAGCAGGTCGCGGTAGACCCGGCGCAAGGCCGAGCACGTGATGACGGCGCTGGTGCCGGACCGCTCGTGGCCGTCGACCCACTCGCCGATCGAGCGCAGCCAGGGCCAGCGGTCCTCGTCGGTCAGCGGGTGCCCGGACGCCATCTTCGCGACGTTGGCCGCGGAGTGGAAGTCGTCGCCCTCGGCGAACTCCCACCCCATCGCGTCCGCGATGCCGCGGGCCACGGTGGTCTTCCCCGAGCCCGAGACGCCCATCACGACGACGACGTCGGCCCGACCGCTCGATGTCGGCATGGCAGTCACCGTAGGAGCAACCGGACGTCGGCACACCTCGAGACGGCGCCGGGACGTGAGCGACCCCTCGCGCACCCGCCAGAGCCCGCCTGCCCTTGCTGCCTTCCGGCCCTGGGGGAGTTCAGCGAGATGACGCCGCACGAGGGGTCGCCGAGAACTCTACCGGGTGCCGACGGCTGCCCCGGACGGCTGGTCAGGAGGGGCGGATCGCTCCGGTACCCTCGTCGGCGGAGGATTCGCATAGTGGCCTAGTGCGCACGATTGGAAATCGTGTTGGGTTAATCACCCTCAGGGGTTCAAATCCCCTATCCTCCGCCACCAGACGAAGGGCCCGGACGACGTCCGGGCCCTTCGTGCATCCCGTTGCGCCCGTGGTGGTCCGAGCGGGAGACTGCGGCTCGCAGAGGTCTGCGCTCGGGAGGCGGCATGGCCATCAGGGACGACCCGTACGGGCGGTTCAACGTGCTGGTGGACCTCGGCACCGGCGACCCGGGCTCCGCCCAGGCCGGGTTCGCCGAGGTGAGCGGGCTCGGGACGTCGATCGACGTGATCGAGTACCGCAACGGCAACGACAAGAGCGGCGGCGTGCGCAAGCTGCCCGGGCTGCGGCGGTACCCGAACCTGGTGCTGAAGCGCGGGATCACCGGCGACACCTCGCTGTGGCAGTGGATCAGCCAGACGCCGCCCGACAAGCGCACCGTGGTCGTGACGCTGCTCGACGAGACCCGGCAGGCCGTGCGGCGGTACGTCCTGACCGGCGCCTTCCCGGTGAAGCTGACCGGGCCGGACCTGTCGGCCGAGAGCTCGGAGGTCGCGATGGAGACCCTCGAGCTGAGCTACGAAGGCCTGCGCGTCGACGACGATGACTGAGCGGGAGCGGCCGGCGGCCGGTCGCCGTCCCGAGGTCGTGCTGGACGTCGAGCGGCGGGCCGGCGCGTACCGGCTGGTGCTCGACAACACCGGTGACGCGGTGGCCCTGGACCCGCGGGTGCGCTTCGAGCCGGACGTCGTCGGCGCGGGCGAGCAGGCGGTGTCGGCGCTCGCCGTGTGGTCGGGGCTCGCGGTGCTGCGCCCCGGTCACCCGGTCGCGGTGCTCGTAGGCCCGCGCTGGGAGCCGGGCCGCTTCACGGCCAGCGTCGAGTACGCCGACACCGACGGCCGCCGGTACGAGGCCTCCTTCACCCACGACCTCGCCACCTACGACGGCCTCGCCGAACCCCTCTGAGCCCTTGATCCGTCCCCGCCGGGCCGGGCCGGTCAGCCGAGGGTGGCGAGGAAGGTCAGGGCGCGCTGGGTGACCAGGGCGGCGGCCTCGGCGTCGTACGACGGGAGGCTGCGGTCGGTGAAGAGGTGCTGGCCGCCGGGGTAGACGTGCAGCGACGCGAGCTCCGGGCCGACGACCCGGACGAGCTCCTCGGCCGCCGGCAGGTCCTCGGCGAAGAACTCGTCGCCCTCGGCGCCGTGCACCTGCACCGGCACGCCCTCCGGCCACGCCCCGAACGCGTCCTCACCGGTGACCGGAATGCAGGACTCGAGCAGCAGCGCCCCGCGCGCGCCCGGCCGCAACTGGGTCAGGGCCTGCGCCCGCGGCACGCCCCACGAGATGCCGGCGTAGACCAGGTCCGCCGGCAGACCGGCGACGACGTCGTCGACGCGCCGGGTCATCTCGCCGTCGTCCAGCGTCCGCAGGTAGGCGAACCCGTCGTCGACCGACGCGAAGGTCTGGCCCTCGAAGAGGTCCGGCGCGTGCACGGTGTGGCCACCCGCCCGGAGGTCGTCGGCCAGCGCCTCGACCCCCGGCGTCAGCCCCTGGACGTGGTGGAACAGCAGGATCTCAGCCATCGATCGTCATCCCCTTCGAATGAACCAATTGTTTGGAACGTTCTGGAACAGTAGTCTGAACCCACCATGCCCAGCAACCCCACGCCGCCCGGCTACGAGCTCGCCGACCGGCTCGCGCTGACGACACCGGCCCAGGTGCGGGCGATCGGCCACCCGCTGCGCACCACGTTGCTGGGCCTGCTGCACGAGCGGGCCGCGACCGTGACCGAGCTGGCCACCGCGGTCGAGCGGCCGAAGAGCACCGTCGCCCACCACGTGAAGGTGCTCACCGAGGCCGGCCTGCTGCGGGTGGTCAGCACCCGCCGCGTGCGGGCGGTCGACGAGCGCTCCTACGGCCGCACCGCCCGGATGTTCTACGTCGCCGCCGAGCCGGGACCGGACGGCGACGCCCTGCCCACGGACTTCAACGACTTCGAGGTGGCGGCCCAGGAGTCGGCGCAGGCCTTCCTCGACCGCAAGCTGTGGGGCTTCGTCCGGCACGCCCGGCTGCCCGAGGAGCGGGCGTCGCAGTTCTGGGAGCGGATCGCGGACCTGGTGCGCGAGTTCGACGAGCTGCCGCGGTCCGGCGACACGGTCTACGGCTTCGCGGTCGGCATCTACCCGACCGACCACCCCCGCCTGCCCGACGCCGCGGACTAGGCGGGTCAGCGCCGGCGACGAGCCGTGCCGAAGATGCTGCGGGTGATCTCGCGCCCGATCACGGTTCCGGCCGAGCGCAGCGCCGACTTGAACGCGGACGACGTGACGACCTTCTCGACCACCGACTCCTGCTCGCGCTCGGCCTTGCGCGGTGCGGCCTTCGGCACCGAGCCGGACGACGGGGCGGGAGCAGGAGCAGCCGGCTGGGCGTCGTCCGCGCCGGGGGCCGGCGCCTTGGCCAGCCGCTCGGTGAGCTGCTCGTAGGCCGACTCGCGGTCGAGCGCGGTGCCGTACTTGGCGCTGAGCGGGCTGGCCGCGACGGCCGCGTCGACGACGTCCGCGGCGGTGGGTGCCATGAGCGACATGGGGGCGCGCAGGCGCGTCCACGCGACCGGCGTCGGCGCGCCCTTCTCCGACAGCACCGTGATGATCGCCTCGCCGGTGCCGAGCTGGGTGAGCAGCTCCTCGAGGTCGTAGCCGGACTTGGGGAACGTCGACACCGCCGCCTTGAGCGCCTTGGCGTCGTCCGGCGTGTAGGCGCGCAGCGCGTGCTGCACCCGGTTGCCGAGCTGCGCCAGCACGCCCGACGGCACGTCCTTCGGCGACTGCGTCACGAAGAAGACGCCCACGCTCTTCGACCGGATCAGCCGCACCGTCTGCTCGATCGAGGCGACGAAGTCCTTGCTGGCGTCGCTGAACAGCAGGTGCGCCTCGTCGAAGAAGAACACCAGCTTGGGCTTGTCGACGTCGCCCACCTCGGGCAGGTCGTGGAACAGGTCGGCCAGCAGCCACATCAGGAACGTCGAGAACAGCTGCGGCTTGTCCTGCACGCTCGGCAGCTCGAGGCAGGTGACGAGCCCCTTGCCGTCCGGGGTGGTGCGCATCAGGTCGGCGGTGTCGAACTCGGGCTCGCCGAAGAAGACGTCCGCGCCGCCGTCCGCGAACGTGATCAGCTCGCGCAGGATCACGCCGGCGGTGGCGGCCGACAGCCCGCCGAGCTCCTTGAGCTCGGCCTTGCCGTCGTCCGACGTGAGGTGCTGGACGACGGCCCGCAGGTCCTTGAGGTCGAGCAGCGCGAGCCCGCGCTGGTCGGCGTAGTGGAACACCAGACCGAGGCTGGACTCCTGGACCTCGTTGAGCCCCAGCACCTTCGCCAGCAACGTCGGGCCGAAGCTCGTGATCGTCGCGCGCACGGGCACGCCCTTGCCCTGCCCGCCGAGCGACAGGAACTCGGTCGGGCAGGCGGTCGGCGTCCACTGCTCGCCGACCTCGGTCGCGCGCGCGGTCACCTTGTCGTTCGCGACGCCTTGGCTGGCGATGCCCGACAGGTCGCCCTTGATGTCGGCGAGGAAGACCGGCACGCCCTGCGCCGAGAGCTGCTCGGCCATGAGCTGCAACGTCTTCGTCTTGCCGGTGCCCGTCGCGCCGGCCACGAGGCCGTGGCGGTTCAGCGACGACAGCGGGATCCGCACCGGGGCGTCGGCGTGCGCCGTGCCGTCGTCGACGGCCGCTCCGAGGTCGAGCGCCGCACCGGCGATGCCGTACCCCGCCCGGATCGCGTCCAGCTGCGACGAGCCCTGCTCGGCCATGCGTCCTCCACCAGCGGGTGCCCGCGTGCGCCTCGGCACGCGGCGGGTCGGATCCGTCGTCCGTGAGCGTAGCGACCCGGGGCCCGTAGGATCAGGCCCGTGATATTCAAGGCCGTCGGAGACTCCCGACCGTACCCGGACCACGGGCTCACCACCCCGAAGGACTGGTCCGACGTGCCTCCGCGGCAGGTGCGTCTCGACGAGCTCGTGACGACCAAGCGGGTGCTCGACCTGGATGCGCTGCTGTCGGAGGACTCCACGTTCTACGGCGACCTGTTCGCCCACGTCGTGGAGTTCGAGGGAGTGCTCTACCTCGAGGACGGCCTGCACCGCGCGCTGCGGGCCGCGCTGCAGCAGCGACCGGTGCTGCACGCACGCGTCCTGGTGATCGACGGCTAGGGCCTGCGGGGGGACGCGGTGTCGTACATCAAGGAGGCGTCGAGCTGGCGCGACCGCAAGCGCCACCGCCAGCAGATCACCCTGCTCGTCGTGCTGGGCCTGCTGGTGGCCTCCGGCGGCATCGGCTACCTCGTGTACTCGGGCGTCATCGGCGGTCCCGACAAGGTCGACGTCTCGACGCTGCCGCCGTGCCCCACCGCGACCAAGAAGCCGCTGACCCCCGACCAGGTGGTCGTCAACGTCTACAACGCCACCAAGCGCAACGGCCTGGCCAGCTCGGTGGCCACGACGCTCGACCGGCGCTCGTTCCAGATCGGCACCATCGCCAACGACCCGTTGCACGCCAAGGTGACTGGCACTGCCGTGATCCGCTACGGCACCAGGGGGACCGCGGCCGCCCAGCTGCTCAGCAGCCAGCTCGACGGTGCCAAGCTCTCGCGCGACAAGCGCAAGAACGCGTCCGTCGACCTCGTGCTCGGCGCGAAGTACAAGAGCCTGAAGACGTTGGCGCAGATCACCGCCACGCCCTCGACGCCCACCTGCCGCCCCAGCACCCCGACCGCCACGACGACGTCGAGCCCGTCGGCCACCAGCACCCGCACGCCCTCGACCCGGACGACGAAGAAGAAGTAGCGCTAGGACTGCGCGAGCTCGACCTCGGCCTGCGGCTCGGGGGCCTCGTCCTCGTGCGCGCCCTCGGTGCGGCCGAGGAAGAAGATGCCGAGCAGCACCGCGGCCAGGCCGAGCGCCTCGAGCACCAGCGCGAGCGCCGTCCCGCTGGGCCGCTCGGAGTACACGACGACGCCGAACACCAACGACACCACGGGGTTCACCAGGTTGAGCATCGGCAGCGAGTCGGCCAGGCGCGTCTCGTTGTAGATGCGCTGGTTGAGCCAGAAGCCGGTGAGGCCGATGCCGACCATCGCGTAGACCGGCCAGGTGGTGAAGAGCTCGTCGCGGGTCCAGGCGTCGGTGGTGGACTTCACGGCGCCGGCCATCAGCCCGAAGACGACGCCGCCCGACGTGCCCAGCAGCAGGCCCGACGTCCGGCCGCGCGAGAGCAGGTAGGCCAGCACCGAGCAGGCCAGGCCGACGCCGATCACCAGGGCCGCGCGGCCGTCGTCCGGGTTGTCGGTGCTGCCGGTCGGGCCGGCGGCGGTGAGGAACAGGCCGAGGCCGGCGGCGGTGATCGCGCCCCACGTGACGGTGCGGCGGCTGGGCCACCGGCGGTCGAGCGCCTCGCGGAACACCAGCGAGAAGAACAGACCGGTGACGATCAGGGGCTGCACGAGCGTGAGCGAGCCGAGGTGCAGGGCGGCGGTGTGCAGCGCCAGGCCGAACAGCGCCATGAAGACGCCGAGCAGCCAGAGCTTCTGCCCCATGACGTGCCGCATCAGGTCGACCCGCCGGGTGCCGGGGGCGACGCCGGACGCGCCGTGGTGCATCAGCGCCGTCGACCACCCGAAGGACACCGCCGCGCAGATCGCGACGACCACGGCCAGCCCGCTCACGGGCGGGGCCTCGGGGTCGGGAGCGGTCGGCGCACGTGCTCAGCGTAGGCGGCGGCCTGCTGGCGCGGGCAGGATGGGGGGATGACGTCTGACGCACGCGAGACCTGGGACGCCGAGGCCCCGACCTTCGACGACGAGCCCGACCACGGCCTGCGCGACCCCGAGGTGCGCGCCGCGTGGGCCGAGCTGCTGGCCGAGCTGCTGCCGTCGCCGCCGGCGCACGTGGCCGACCTCGGCTGCGGCACGGGGTCGCTGTCGGTGCTGCTGTCGTCGTCCGGACACCACGTGCGCGGCGTCGACGTCTCGCCCGAGATGGTCACCCGGGCGCGCGCGAAGGCCGCCGCCGCGGGCGCACCAGCCACCTTCCAGGTCGGCGACGCGTCGGCCCCCGAACTCGAGTCGGGGGCGTTCGACGTCGTCCTGTCGCGGCACGTCGTCTGGGCGCTCCCCGACCCGCGCGCGGCGCTCACCCGCTGGACCGACCTGCTGGCCCCCGGCGGTCGCATGGTGCTGGTCGAGGGGTACTGGTTCACCGAGGCCGGGCTGCGGGCGGACGACCTGCGCGCCCTGCTCGACCCGCGGCTGGTGCTGCGCGAGGTGCGCACGCTCGACGACCCGCGGTACTGGGGCAAGGACATCACCGACGAGCGGTACGTGCTCGTGGCGGACGTCACGGCCTGACCCCCGAACGGCGCACTCCAGCGGGCGCCGGCACCTGCCGATGATCAGCGGGTGAAGCACGCGTCGGAGCCTGCTGTCGACGCCGCCGCGAGCGCCGTCGACCGCTCTGCCCTGCGCGCGCTGCACGACGTCACGAAGCGCATGCACTCCAGCCTCGACCTCACCGAGACGCTCGACGCCGTGTCCCGCGGAGTGGTCGACGCGGCCGGCTTCGGCGTCGCCTGCGTCAACCTCGCCGTCGACGACTCGACGTTCGTCGTCGTGGCCGTGGCAGGTGATGCGGACGCCCGCGAGTCGCTGATGGGCCAGACCATCACCGCCGAGTACTGGCAGCGGATGCTCGACCAGTCCGAGCAGTGGGGCGCGCTGCGGTTCAGCGACGGCCGGCTGCAGACGGAGGAGGACGAGATCGCGCACGCCTGGGTGCCCGACGTCCCCGTGCCGGACGACGAGCTCAGCTGGCACCCGCTGGACTCGCTCTACGCGCCGCTCACCACGCCGTCCGGCGAGTGGGTGGGCGTGCTGTGCGTCGACCTGCCGGTGCACGGCCGCCGTCCGGACGCCGACCAGTGCGAGCTGCTCGAGATGTTCGCCGACCAGGCCGCGATCGCCGTCCAGCACGCCCGCATGCACGCCGCGCTCACCGAGCAGGAGGCGCAGGCCCGGCACGCGGCGCTGCACGACCCGCTCACCGACCTCGCCAACCGCACGCTGCTGCGCGACGTCGGCGGTGCGGTCTGCGCGCGCCCCGGCGACGTGGCCGTGCTGCTGGTCGACCTCGACGGCTTCAAGGCGGTCAACGACTCAGCCGGGCACGACGCCGGCGACGAGGTGCTGCGCGAGGTGGCCCGCCGGCTGCTGGCCGTGCTGCCCGAGGCCGACGTCGTGGCGCGGGTGGGCGGCGACGAGTTCGTGGTCGTGCTCTCGGGGACGCCGGTGCGCGACGTGGGCCAGCTGGCCGTCCGCGTCGAGGCGCGGCTGCGCGAGCCGGTGGCGACGCACGCGGGCGAGCACCGCGTGGGCGCGAGCGTCGGCGTCGCGGTGGAGGCCGGGCCGGTCGAGCTGCCCGCGCTGCTGCGGGCTGCCGACGCGGCGATGTACGAGCGCAAGCGCGCCTCCGGCCGCCGCTGAGCGGTCGGGTGGGCCTGCGGACAGGCACCGAAGGGGGTTCGCACCCTCGTGCGCCGATGCACCCCCCGGTCTGCCTGTCCGTACGTCAGGATGAGCGGCATGGGTGAGGTGCCGGCGGACGTCGAGGCGTACCTCGCGAGCCAGCCCGCCGACGTCCGGGACCGGCTGGAGCAGGCGCGGGCGGTGCTGCACGCCGCCGTCCCCGGCCTCACCGAGACCATCAGCTACGGCATGCCCACGTTCGAGCTCGACGGCCAGCGGCTGGTGCACCTCGCCGGGTGGAAGCGCCACATCAGCCTCTACCCCGCACCGGACGGCGACCCGGACCTCGAGGCGGTCGTCGGTCCGTACCGCTCGGGGCGAGGCACGCTCAAGCTGCCGCTCGCGCAGCCGTTGCCGGAGGACGTCGTCCGGCTGGTCGTGCGCCGCCTGGTCGAGCTGCGCGGAGCAGAGCCCCGAGAGGGTTAGTTAGCCCGCGTCCCAGCGGACGGTGTCGAGGTCGGCGTGCACCTCGCGGTGCTCGGGCGCGGCGCCCTCCTCGTCGCCGACCGACCAGGCGAGCCCGAGCGCGAGGCCGAGCGTCTCGTCGTCGCCCAGCCCGAGGCGCAGGGCGACGGCGCGCGCGTTCGGCGGGCGCTCGCCGGGCTCCTTGGCCAGGCAGTCCTCCACGACGAAGCGCAGGGCTTCCGGGACGTCGTCCGGCAGCGGCGGCGGCGGCTCCTGCACGTGGCTGAGCGCGGTCGCGATCGGCGTCTCGCGCTGGAAAGGTCGCTGGCCGCAGAGCATCTCGTGGGCGACGACGCCGAGCGCGTACAGGTCGCTGGCGCCGGTGGCCGCGCCGCCCATCGCCTGCTCGGGGCTGATGTAGTTCGGCGTGCCGAGCATCTCGCCCTGGCGCGTGTGGCCGGAGGCGTCGATGGCCCGCGCGATGCCGAAGTCGGTGAGCTTCACCAGCCCGTCGCCGCGCACCAGGATGTTGGCGGGCTTGACGTCGCGGTGCACCACGCGCGCCTCGTGCGCGACGCCGAGCGCGAGCGCCGCCTGGCCCATGACCGAGCGCACCTCGGCGTGGCCCAGCGGTCCGCGCTCGCGCAGCAGCTGCGACAGCGTCTGGCCCTCGACGAGCTCCATCACGAGGAAGGCCAGGCCGTCCTCCTCGCCGTAGTCGAAGACGGTGGCGATGTTGGTGTGCAGCAGCCGCGCCGAGTGCACCGCCTCGTCGCGGAAGCGCAGGGCGAAGACGTCCTCGTGGCCCGTGTCGGGCCGCATGACCTTGACCGCGACGGATCGTTCGAGCACCCGGTCGCGCCCGGCCCACACGTCCGCCATGCCCCCGGAGGCGATGCGGGACTCGAGCTCGTACCGGCCGCCCACCACGGAGCCTTCGTGCATCCGGTTCATGGGGGGTGTGACCGCGACCTTCCGACGACCGTGGCGCACGTCTGCTGACGCGCTGGGGGCCCTGGCCGACGCCCGACTCTAGGTGGTGCGGCGCAAGATCGCTCGTCGGCGCTGCGCCGTCCGGGTGGTGGAGGCCGCAGACGCCAGAACCCCCCGAGCCGGTGGGCTCAGGGGGTTCGACGGCGGTGGCGGTGGGATTTGAACCCACGGTGGAGTTACCCCCACACACGCTTTCGAGGCGTGCTCCTTAGGCCGCTCGGACACGCCACCGCCGACGAGGTTACTAGAGCCGGTGCTCGGTGAAGAAATCGACCAGCAGGCGGCGGCACTCCTCCTCGCGGACGCCGCCGACGACCTCGACGCGGTGGTTGACCCGGCGGTCGCGCACCAGGTCCCAGACCGAGCCGGCCGCACCGGCCTTGGGGTCCCACGCCCCGAGCACCAGCCGGGGCAGCCGCGACAGCACGACCGCCCCCGCGCACATGGCGCACGGCTCGAGGGTGACGACGAGCGTGCAGCCCTCGAGCCGCCACGAGCCGAGCCGCTGCGCCGCCGTCCGCAGCGCCAGCACCTCGGCGTGGGCCGTGGGGTCGCCGTCCGCCTCGCGCCGGTTCGCGCCGGCGCCGACCACCTCGCCCGCGGCGTCCAGGACGACGGCCCCGACCGGGACGTCGCCCGTGCCCGTCGCGCGGGCGGCCTCGGCCAGGGCCAGGCCCATCCAGCCGGCCAGCTCGGGGTCGTCCGGCCAGCCGCTCACGGCCGGTTCACCGTGCGGTCACCGCAGGGCTTCGACGAGCTCGTCGAACCCGCAGCGCTCGCCGAGGTCGGCCAGCACCGCCCCCGGGTCGCTCGGCGCCGCGAGCACCAGCTCGACCAGCTCGCCCGCGTCGACGCCGACGTCCGAGAGCACGCCGGGGTCGCCCGCCCACGCCGGGGGCAGCTCGACGTCGACCGCGGCCGCCGCGAGGTCCTGCTCGGCCTCGGCCATCAGCGGGTCTTCCTCGTCGTCGACCTCGGTGCCGTCCTCGGGGTCGTCGTCCGCGTCGTCGACGTCGGGGTCGTCGTCGTCCGACGTCGTTGCGGCAGAAGGGTTCCGCAGGTCGGCGTACTCGTCGAGCTCGACGTCGCCGACCGGGGCGAGCAGCTCGGCGTAGTGGCCGCGCTGGCTGGCCTCGAGGTCGCTGACGAACGCGCGGGCGTCCTCGTCGTCGTCCACACGGATCAGCGCGAACCACTCGTCCTCGTGCTCCAGGACGGCGAGCACCGGGCCGCCGTTCGCCACGGCGCGAAGGTTCTCGGCGACCTCGTCGAGGGACTCGGCGTCCTCGAGGTCGACGTCGAGCGCGCGCCAGCCGGACCCGTGGCGGCCGATCACCGCGGAGAAGTACGACACGGCGACATCGTGGCACGAGCGAGCGCTCTCGTCAGCGAACGCCCGGACCCCGACGACCGGTGCCAGCCGGCGCCCGCACCCGGTAGGTTCGCGGCATGCGCGTCCACGTCGCCGACCACCCGCTCGTCGCCCACAAGCTCACCACGCTGCGCGACGAGAACACCGACTCCCCGACGTTCCGGCGGCTGGCCGACGAGCTGGTGACGCTGCTGGCCTACGAGGCGACGCGCGACGTGCGGGTGCAGCCCACCGAGGTCACCACGCCGGTCGGGCCGGCCACCGGGGTGCGGCTGAGCCAGCCCAAGCCGCTCGTCGTGCCGATCCTGCGCGCGGGGCTCGGCATGCTCGACGGCATGGTGCGGCTGCTGCCGACTGCCGAGGTCGGCTTCCTCGGCATGGTGCGCGACGAGGAGACGCTCAAGGCGACGACGTACGCCAACCGCCTCCCGGACGACCTCTCCGGCCGCCAGTGCTACCTGCTCGACCCGATGCTGGCCACAGGCGGCACGCTCGCGGCGGCGATCCGGTTCCTCGTCGACCTCGGCGCCGACGACATCACGGCGATCTGCCTGCTGAGCGCCCCCGAGGGCGTCGCCCGGCTCGAGCAGGAGCTCGAGGGCCTGGACGTCCCCGTCTCGGTCGTCACGGCGGCGATGGACGAGAAGCTCAACGAGCTGGGGTACATCGTCCCGGGGCTCGGCGACGCGGGCGACCGGCTGTACGGCGTCGTCTGAGCAGTTCCGCGGTCTGCCTGCGCCGGTGCGGCGCGCGGGTCTAGCGTGCGCGCCGCTGGAGGTGCGTCATGGAGACCCTCATCGAGCACGGCCTACTCGCGCTGGGCATCGGCGCTGCCGCCGCCGTCGTCCTCGGCTTCGTCGGGGGCCACGCGCTCTCGACGCTGTTCGAGTCCGACGAGACCAGCACGCAGGTGGCCTGCGTCGTCGTCCTGCTGCTCGTGGTGGCCTGCACCGGTGGCCTGCTGAAGGCCAAGGCGGCGGGCTGCCCCGACCCCCCGGCCTACGGCCAGATCGACCTGCGCGACACCGTCTGCCACTGGAGCAAGCCGCAGTCGAAGGTGCCGACCTTCCCGACCGTGCCGTCGGGCGGCTTCACCCTGCCCGGCACGTGAGGAGGGGCCGGTCGGCCGTCGTCCGAACTGCCCCATGCGCCCCATCCGCCACGCCGAGCGCGGCGCGCCTCACCCGATCGGGTGACCGGGTGCGCCACGATGGGCCGGGCCGTGCCGTCCGGTGCTGCCCGTCTGCTCGACCGCTCGACCGGAGGTGATGGCATGGGCCGGCTCAAGAAGCCGCTGTTGTGGCTGGTCGTCGCCTTCTTCGTCTACGCCATCTTCAAGTCGCCCGACCAGGCCGCCGGCATCGTCAAGAGCGGCTGGGACGGCCTGCTCGAGGGCCTGCGCGCCGTCGGTCACTTCTTCGACGCGCTGCTGGCCCAGTAGCCGCCGTGGCCGTGCGACGGCTGGGTCCGGTCGGGCCGCACGACGCCGGGCCTCCGCCGCCGGTCTCCGAGATCGGACGTCGGCAGGTGCAGCGCTACCTGCTGCCCACCGAGAGCCCGGTGATCACGACCCGCCGGCACCTCGCGGTCGTGGCCGAGCCGGTGGCGAGCGCCGTGGGCGGCGTGGTGCTGGCCGGGCTCGTCGTCGCCAAGGTCGGTGACTCGTTCAGCCTGCTGACCAACGTGGTGGCCCTCGGCGCCGTGGTGCTCGTGCTGCGCATGCTGTGGAACCTGTACGAGTGGCGCCGCGACTGGTTCGTCGTCACGGACGAGCGGCTGCTGCTGACCTACGGGATCCTCACCCGGCGCGTTGCCGTCATGCCGCTGTCGAAGGTCACGGACATGTCGTACAACGTCTCGGTCGTGGGCCGCTTGCTCGGCTACGGCGAGTTCGTCTTCGAGTCCGCCGGGCAGGAGCAGGCCCTGCACACGGTCAACTTCCTGGGCCGCTCGCAGTTCCTGTTCTCGGTGCTGTCGGCCGAGCTCTTCGGTCCCCAGGGCATCGCGTCCAGCCGGCGCTTCCGCCCCCGCCACGACGACTGACCGTCCGACCGCACGTTGGTCGAGAAGTGCGCTCAGGGGCGCCGTTAGACCGCACTTCGCAACCAAGGTGCGGTGAGGCGGCGGGTCAGGACGACGGGTCGGGACGTCGGCGGGCGGCCTTGGTCTCGCGGTCGGCCGCGTCGAGGGCGGCGGCCTCCTCGGGCGTGGGCGCCGTGCCACCGAGGTGCGCCGGGTGCCACCAGGCGTCCTCGCCAGGTCGCGGCTGCTCGGGCGTGCGGCGCTGCAGACCCTCGAGCAGCTCCTGCAGCCGCACCCGCAGCGCGGCGGTCAGCTCGTCGCCGTCCGCGGTCTTGGGGGCGGGGATCGGCTCGCCGACCTCGATCAGCACGTGCCGCCCTCGCGAGGTCAGGTCCTTCGGCCGGCCCTTGGTGAACATCCGCTGACCGCCCCACACCGCCACCGGCACCAGCGGCGTGCGCGACGCCTGGGCCAGCCGCACCGCTCCGGACTTGAGCTCCTTCACCGTGAACGACCGGCTGATCGTCGCCTCCGGGAAGATCCCCACGACCTCGCCCGCCTTCAGCGCGGCGAGCGCCTCGCGGAACGACGCCATGCCGGCGTCGCGGTCGACCGGGATGTGGTGCATGCCGCGCATCAGCGGGCCGCCGATGCGGTCCTTGAACACCGCGTCCTTGGCCATGAAGCGCGTGAGCCGCCGGTGCTTGCGCCCGGCCAGGCCGGCGAAGATGAAGTCGAGGTAGCTGACGTGGTTGCTCGCCAGCACCGCACCACCCGTGCGCGGCACGTGCTCGGCGCCGGTGACGCTCACCTTCATGCCCAGCGCGAGGAACGCGGTGCGCGCCAGCCCGATCACCGGCGGGTACACGAGGTCGGCCATCTGCCGACCCTACTGCCCGTGTCACTACGCTCGGACGCCGTGACCCGCTACCCCCTGACGCCGGAGTCGACGGCCGACCTCCACCTCGGCGACCTGTTCGCGGTGCGCCTCAAGGGCGGCGACCAGGCGGTGCTGCAGGTGCGCGGCCTGAAGGACTCGGGCGCGGGCGCGTTCACGCACTTCGTGGCCGGCGTGCTCGCCTGGCGCTCGCCGCGGTTGCCGGTGGGCTTCGACCTGCGCGGACGACGGGTGCTGGTCGAGGGGGTGCTGCGGTTCGAGGTCTTCACCTCCGGCGGCGCGCAGGTCTTCGGCACCAGCGACCAGGCCGTGCCGCCGGTGGGGTGGTCGGACCTGGCCAAGGCCTTCGCCGCCGGGACGACGACCGAGGTCTGGGCGTGGAAGTCGTTGCGCCGCAGGGCAGAGCCTGCGCTGAAGGACCAGCCGGTCGAGCCCGAGAGCCGGCCGACCTAGAGCCCCTTGACCGCCGAGACGACCTTGGTGAGCGAGTCCTTGGCGTCGCCGAACAGCAGCGTGGTGCGGGGGTCGTAGAGCAGCTCGTTCTCGATGCCCGCGAACCCGGGCCGCATCGAGCGCTTGAGGAACACCACCTGCTGCGCCTGGTCGACCTCCAGGATCGGCATGCCGTAGATCGGCGCGCCCGGCGTCGACTTGGCCGCCGGGTTGACGACGTCGTTGGCGCCCACGACGAGGGCGACGTCGGCGGTGCGCAGCTCGGGGTTGACCTGCTCCATCTCCTTGAGCACCTCGTACGGCACGTTCGCCTCGGCCAGCAGGACGTTCATGTGCCCGGGCATGCGGCCCGCCACCGGGTGGATGCCGTAGAGCACCTCGATGCCGCGCGCCTCGAGCAGCTCGGCCAGCTCGCGGATGGTGTGCTGCGCCTGGGCGACGGCCAGCCCATAACCCGGCACGATGACGACCTTGCGCGCGTAGCCGAGCAGGATCGCGACGTCGTCCGGGCTGCCCGAGCGCACCGGCCGGTCCTCGCCCGACCCGGCCACCGCGACGGTCGACGGGCGGAACGCCCCGAACAGGATCGAGGCGATCGAGCGACCCATGGCCGCGGCCATCAGGCGGGTCAGGATGGTGCCGCTCGCCCCCACGAGCGTGCCCGCCACCAGCAGCAGCGTGTTCTCGAGCACGTAGCCGGACGCCGCCACCGTCAGTCCCGTGAAGGCGTTGAGCAGCGAGATGACGATCGGGACGTCGGCGCCGCCCACCGGCAGCACGAACAGCACGCCGACGACCAGCGCCACGACCGCGAGCAGCGCGAGCGTCCAGGCCTGCGGCTCACCGCCGTCCGCGCCCTGCGCGACGACCACCACCGCGAGCGCCACGGCCACGAGCAACGAGCCGCCGAACAGGTACTGCCCGCCGCGGATCGTCACTGGCCGGGTCGTCATGAGCTCTTGCAGCTTGGCGAAGGTGACGCACGAGCCGCTGAACGAGACGCAGCCCACGAGCACCGTGAAGGCGCCGGCAGCCGCGGCCACCGCACCGCCGTCCGCGTGCAGCGTGAGCTCGAGCCCGGCGACCAGCGCGGCCGCGGCACCGCCGACGCCGTTGAACAGCGCCACCAGCTGCGGCATCTGGGTCATGGCCACCCGCCGCGCGGCGGGCACGCCGACGGCCGACCCGACGACGATCGCGACGAGGATCGCGGCCTCGTGGTGCAGGTCCTCCGACAAGAACGCCACCAGGACCGCGAGCACCGCGCCCGCCGCGCCGACCAGGTTGCCGCGCCGCGCGGAGGCGGGCGAAGACAGGCCCTTGAGCGCCAGCACGAAGCACGCGGCCGCGACGAGGTAGCCGAGCGCCGTCCAGGTCGGCGAGAGCAGGTTCACCGCTCACCGCCCGGCGTCGGGCGGGGCGCCCGGCCCTTGAACATCTCCAGCATCCGGTCGGTGACGACGAAACCGCCCACCATGTTGACCGTCGCCAGGACGACGGCAGCCAGGCCGAGCACCAGGCCGATCGTGGACGACGTCCGGCCGGTGACGAGGATCGCGCCCACGAGGATGACGCCGTGGATCGCGTTGGCACCGCTCATCAACGGGGTGTGCAACGTCGTCGACACCTTCGAGACGACCTCGAAGCCGACGAAGACCGACAGGACGAAGAACGTCAGCAGCGTCATCGCGTCCATCAGACCCCTCCCTCCAGCAGCGCGTTCGTGGGTTCGTGCAGCACCTGGCCGTCGTGCACGACGCAGGCGCCGGCCAGCACCTCGTCGTCCAGGTCGAGGGCCAGGTCGCCCTCGCCGGACACCATGAGGGCCAGCAAGTTCGTGAGGTTCTTGGCGTAGAGGCGGCTCGCGTCGACCGGCATCGTGGACGCCGCGTCGCGCATGCCGACCAGCGTGGCACCACCCACCGGGATCTCTTCTCCCGCAACGGATCCTTCGACGTTGCCGCCGCTCTCGGCGGCCAGGTCGACCACCACCGAACCCGGCTTCATCCCCTCGACCATCGCGCGCGTCACGAGCAGTGGCGCCGGTCGCCCCGGCACCGCGGCGGTCGTGATGAGCGCGTCGCTCTTCGCGACGAACGGGGCGAGCAGCTCGCGCTGGCGGGCCGCGCGGTCCTCGCCCATCTCGCGCGCGTAGCCGCCGGCGCCCTCGATCGCCTCGAGCTCGAGCTGCACGAACGTCGCACCCATCGACCGCACCTCGTCGGCCGAGGCCGGGCGGACGTCGTACGCCTCGACCTGCGCCCCCAGCCGGCGGGCCGTGGCGATCGCCTGGAGCCCGGCCACACCGGCGCCCAGCACCAGCACCCTGGCGGGCGGCACGGTGCCGGCCGCGGTCATGAACAGCGGGAAGAAGCGCGGCAGGCGGGTCGCGGCCTCGAGGGCGCAGCGGTACCCGGCCACGAGGGCCTGCGAGGTCAGCGCGTCCATCGACTGCGCGCGCGAGATGCGCGGCACCAGCTCGACCGAGAACGCCGTGGCGCCCGCGTCGCGCAGCGCGACGACGCCGTCCGGCTCGGCGGACGGCGACAGGAAGCCGATCGTGACCGCCCCTCGCCTGAGCCGGCCGGCGTCAGCGGGCAGCAGGGGGCGCACGTGCAGGACGACGTCCGCGCCGCCGAGCACGTCGCCGTCGACCACGCTCGCGCCGGCCTCGCGGAAGGCGTCGTCCGTGACGAGCGCGTGCGTCCCGGCCCCGGACTGCACGACCACCTCGTGGCCGTCCCGCACCAGCGCGGCCACGGTGTCGGGGACGGTCGCGACCCGTCGTTCGCCCTCGCGCGTCTCTGCCGGCACGGCGATCCTCATACCGACGCAACCTAGGGGACGCAGACGCCCCAGGACGACATGTGCTGCATCACAGGTGCAGCGCGTCCTGGGGCGCCGTCGCGCTCGGCGCGGCTCAGCCGCGCAGGTACACGTAGCCGATCATGAGCAGGGCCAGCACCACCGCGCCGAGCAGCAGGGCTGCTCCGGCGTCGCGCTGGTGCTCGTGCTCGTTCTCGGGCTGGTGGTCGGACGTCATCGGGATCTCCTGCGGGTCGGGCCCTCGTGGGGCCGCAGCGTGTGGGAGTCCACCCCCGGTGACCTACGGAACCGTAACCTACTCAGAGTAAGTTCGTCAAGGTGGCACGATGCCGCCATGACGGACGTGCGCACGGACGATCCCGCAGCTCCCGGTGCGGCGCCTCTCGACCTGCTGGTCTGGGACGCGCCGAACATCGACATGACGCTGTCGAACGTCATCGGCGCCAAGCCCTCCCCCGCCTCGCGCCCGCGGTTCGACGTCATCGCGCGCTGGTTCGTGCAGGCCGCGGGCGACCGCAACGTGGAGGCGAGCGTCTTCGCGAACGTGCCGCCCGCCGCCGCCACCGGCATGCGCGGCTGGATCGAGGCGCTGCGGTCGTTCGGCTACGCCGTCTTCGCCAAGCCCAAGCAGCACCCGGACGACGACGTCGACCTCGACATGCTGGCGCACATCTCCGACCGCGCGGCCTCGCACCAGCTGGTGCGGCTGGTGGTGGCGAGCGGCGACGGGCGCAACTTCCTCGAGCCGCTCGAGCACCTGGCGCGCGACGGCGTCGAGGTCGTCGTCCTGTCGTTCAGCGAGGTCGCGGGCTACGCGCTCGAGTCCGACCTGCTGACCTTCGTCGACCTCGAGGACGTGCCCGGCGCCTTCGTCACGCCGCTCGAGCGGGTGCGGCTCGACGCCCTGCCCGTCGAGGGCGCGTGGCTGCGGCCCACCCGGTCGCTGCGAGAGGTCGCGGGCGGCTAGCCGCCACGCCGCCGGCCTGGGTCGCGCGCGAGCGGTGCGGGCTTAGGCTGGACCGCACCCGTCAGCACGCCTCACGAGAGGCAGAGCCATCGCGCAGCCGCCCCCGCGCACCCACCGCGTCCCCGCGCACCGTCGTCCGCCGGCCCACCGCCGTCCGGGCGTCTCGGCGCGCGTGCGCCGCCGGCGCACGTTCGCGGTGGCCCTGCTGCTCGCGCTCGTCGCGACCACGGTGGCGCTCATGACGCGCGACGGGGACGGTCCCGGCGCGGCGGCCGCGGGCGGGCCGGGGAGCGGCGCGGGCGCGACGCAGCAGCCGTCGTCCGACGCCGCGCGCACGGCGAGCAGCGGCTCCACCGGGGGACAGCCGAGCGCCGACCAGTCCCAGACGCCGCGCCTGCTCGGGGACGTCGCGCAGCTGGGCCCGCGGACGCTGAAGACCGTGCCGGCCGCCACGCGCAAGGCGGTCGTCGTGCGCGGCGACGGCCCGACCTCGACCAAGGCCACGATCGAGCTCTACGAGCTGAGCGGCGGCGCCTGGCGCAAGACCGCCTCGTGGCGCGGCCACCTCGGCGCGCGGGGCTGGACCGACGACCACCGCGAGGGCGACCTGCGCACGCCCACCGGCACGTACACGCTCACCGACGCGGGCGGTCGCCTCACCGACCCCGGCACCAAGCTGCCGTACCACCGCTCGAACAGCTTCGTGCCCAGCGGTTCCGGCGTCTTCGGCGACTCGCTCGCCGGCAGCTTCGACTACGTCATCGCCATCGACTTCAACCGCCGCAAGGGCGTCTCGCCGCTCGACAGCACGCACCCGCTGGGCGACGCGAAGGGCGGCGGCATCTGGCTGCACGTCGACCACGACGGACCGACCCACGGCTGCGTGTCGGTGCCGCGGGCCGGCATGCGCACGCTGCTGCGCGAGCTGTCACCGTCCGACCACCCGGTGGTCGTCATGGGCGACGGCAGCCGGCTGTCCGCGTGAGCCGGTCGATCACGCCGGACGACGTCGCGGGGGCCGCGCGCCGCGTGCACGACCACGTGCGGCGCACCCCGGTCGCCCGCTTCGAGGCGGGCGCGCTCGGCATCGCCGGTCCGTGGTGGGCCAAGCTCGAGCTGGTGCAGCACTCGGGGTCGTTCAAGGCCCGCGGCGCGTTCAACCGGCTGCTCGCGGCGCGCGACGACGGCTCGCTGCCCGCGGCCGGGGTGGTCGCGGCGTCCGGAGGGAACGCCGGGCTAGCCGTGGCGTACGCGGCACGCGCGATCGGCGTCCCGGCCGAGGTCTGCGTGCCGACCACCGCGCCCGCGGTCAAGGTGGCCAAGCTCGCGGCGCTCGGCGCGGTCGTCGTGCAGCACGGCACCGAGTACGCACAGGCCATGGCGGCCGCGGTGGAGCGGGCCCGCACCACCGGCGCCCTGTTCGTCCACGCGTACGACCAGCCCGAGGTGTGCGCGGGCCAGGGCACGCTGGGGCTCGAGCTGCTCGACCAGCTGCCGGACGTCGACACCGTCGTCGTCGCGGTCGGCGGCGGTGGGCTGATGGCCGGCGTCGCGACGGCGCTGCACGGTCGCGCGCGGGTCGTGGGCGTCGAGCCCGAGACGATCCCGACGCTGCACACCGCGCTGCGCGAGGGTGGTCCGACGGACGTCGACGTCTCGGGCGTCGCCGCCGACTCGCTGGGCGCGCGACGGCTGGGCGACATCGCGTTCGCGGCCGCCGTCGCCGAGGACGTGCAGAGCGTGCTCGTCAGCGAGAACGCCATCATCGCTGCGAGACAACAGATGTGGGACGACGCGCGGCTCGTGGTCGAGCACGGGTGCGCCGCCGCACTGGCGGCTCTGACGAGTGGGGCGTACCGGCCCGAACCGGACGAGTCGGTCGCGGTCGTGCTCTGCGGCAGCAACACCGACCCGTCAGACCTGTTGCGCTGAAAGGCTTCCCAGCGCTGGTCCGCCGGGTTCATCATGGCGAGGATCGCAGGGACCGACGCGGTCCGCTGCGCTGACTGCCACGGCGGTGCACATGTGGGCGATCCACGGCCGAGTCCTCCCGATGTCGGACCACCCCGACGTGCCGACGTCCCGATCGGGCGCGTTCGCCGGCACGGTCTGGATCGACGACGCGGGACTCGTCGCCGCCGTCACCACCTCGCGGCAGAAGCGCCCGGCGGCGTTCGCCGGCGCGACGGTGGTCGACGTCGGCACGTCGATCGTCATGCCCGGCCTGGTCGACCTGCACAACCACCTGGCCTACAACACGTTGCCGTTGTGGACCGAGCCCACGCAGGCGACGCCGTTCGCCCACCACGACTCGTGGCCGCGCGCGAAGACGTATGCGGCCTCGACGACCTGGCCCGCCTACGCGCTGATCACCGCCTGCCCGGCGGAGCTGCTGGCGTACGTCGAGACGAAGGCCCTGGTGGGCGGCACCACGACGATCCAGGGCTCGCCGCCGATGAACCGGCCGCGCGACGGGTGGCTGGTGCGCAACGTCGAGGACGAGACCTTCGGCACGGGTGACGCCGGCCTGGTGTACGCCTCGACCCTGACGGCCAAGGCACCGACCCTGGCCGACCGGGCCAACCGGATGCGCCAGGGCTCCAGCTTCATCTACCACTGCTCCGAGGGGCAGCGCGGCAGCCTGGTCGCGCGCGAGTTCACCGCCGCCGAGCAGGCCGGCTGCCTGCAGGAGCGGTTCGTCGCCGTGCACGCCAACGCCGTCGACCCCGCCCGCTTCGCCGCCTGGTCGCAGCGCCCGGGTGCCATCGCCTGGTCGCCGTTCTCGAACCTCTGGCTCTACGGGCAGACCACTGACGTGCCGGCGGCGCGCGCCGCCGGCATCACCGTGTGCCTCGGATCGGACTGGGCGCCGTCGGGCACCAAGCACGTGCTGGGCGAGGTCAAGGTCGCCCGCACCGTCAGCGACCAGCTGGGCTGGGGGCTCACCGACCGCGACCTGGTCGAGATGGTGACCTCGTCGCCGGGCGACGTGCTGGCCCGGTCGTGGAAGCGCCAGGTGGGCCGGCTCGAGCCCGGGGCCATCGCCGACGTCCTGGTGCTGCACGCCTCGCGCACCGCTGCGCCGTACCGCGCGGTCGTGCGCTCGACCGAGCCCGACGTCCAGCTCGTCGTCGTCGCCGGACGGGCCCGGTACGGCACGGCCACCCTGATGGGCAGGGCCGCCGCCGACCCGGTCACGAGCATCACCGTGGCCGGGCAGGACCGCCGGCTCGCGCTGTCGCCGCCCGACGACGCCACCGCGTCGTGGGCCTGGTCGGACGTCGTCGACCGCATGGAGCAGGTGCGCGCCCACCCGAAGGCCGAGATCGAGAAGGCGCAGGGCCACCTCGCGGCGTTCGCGGGCCGGCTCGACGCGCGCGACGCCCCGTTGCGCCTGGCGCTCGACATGCCCACCGGGGTCGGCCCGGTCGGCGGCCTGCCGAAGGACCTCGACGACGTCGTCGTCCCTCCGCTGCAGTCGCTGTCGCACGACGCGGCCTGGCTCGACTCGCTCGTCGGCCGCGGCTTCCACGGCGGCGTGCTCGACGAGCTGGCCACCTACTACCCCTGACCGCCTCGACCGACGGGACGCCGACCATGGCCGCACGCACCGCGCGCCGCACCACCGATGTCGCTGCGGCACAACGCGGCCAGGCCCTCGCCGACGTCCCGGCCGCGGACGACGGACGGCTGGACGGCGGCGAGCGGCAGCAGGTGCTCGACACCCTGATCGCCGTTCTCGGCGGTGCGTACGCGCACCTGCCCGCCAAGCGCGCGGCGTACGCGATCGACCCGGTGCACGAGCTCGAGCTGCTGCGCCGCCGGGCCGCCGACCTCACGGACGCCGAGTTCCACCTCGCGGTCAGCGGCGTGGTCACCCGGCTGCGCGACGCGCACACGCGGTACGTCGGGCCGGTCTCGCTGCGCGGCCAGGTCGCGGCGCTGCCCTTCCTCGTCGAGCAGTACGGACCGGCCGACGACCCGCAGTTCCTCGTCACCAAGACCGCACCGGACGTCGGCGGGGACGGCAGCTTCGAGGCCGGCGTGCGGCTGGAGATGTGGAACGGCGTGCCGTTCGCGCGTGCGGTCGAGGTGCACGCCGACCGCGAGACCGGCGGTCGGCCCGACGCGCGCCGGGCCCGCGCGTTGGAGTCGTTGACGTTCCGCTCCCTCGACCACGGCCCGCCGCCCGACGAGCACTGGGTCGTGGTGGGCTACCGGACGCGCCGCGGCGCCCGCCGCGAGCTGCGGCTGCCCTGGCGGCTGCTGGTGCCGGGGCGCGCCGGCACCGCGGCCCAGCCCGGCTCGCGGGCGCTCACGAAGCAGGCGACGAACCCGGCGGCCGAGGCCGTGCGCCGCGCCAAGAAGCTGCTCTTCGCGCCGCACCTCTGGGCGGCCGAGAACGCGGCCCCCGTCGTCCCGCGGCAGCGTGGCGCCGGCGACCCGATCCCGACGTCGTTCCAGGACACCCTGGCCGCGCGCGCTCTGTCGCCGACGCTGGGCTACCTGCGGATCTGGTCGTTCGACGTCGGGGACGACGACGCGTTCCTCGACGAGGTGACGCGGCTGCTGGGGCTGCTGCCCCAGGGCGGGCTGGTCGTCGACCTGCGGGCCAACCCGGGCGGCCTGGTGTGGGCGGCCGAGCGGATGCTGCAGCTCTTCACCGACAACCCGGTGCTGCCCACCCGCTTCCAGCTCGTCGCCTCACCGCTCACGCGGGAGATGGCGGCGAGCCCGTTCAACCGGCTCGAGCTGCAGGCCTGGGCGCCCTCGCTCGAGGACGCGATCTCGACCGGCGAGCAGTACGCCCAGCCCCTGCCGCTCACGGACCCGCAGTGGTGCAACGACCGCGGCCGCGCCTACCCGGGCCCGGCCGTCGCGGTCGTCGACGCCAACACCTACTCGTCGGGCGACCTGTTCTCGGCCGGCTGGGTCGACAACGGCGTCGGCCCCCTCGTCTGCGTCGGGCAGGCGACGGGAGCGGGCGGCGCCAACGTCTGGACCGGCGACCAGCTGCGCGACGCCCTCGCCGGCACCGACCACCAGTACGACCCGATGCCGGCCGGGTCCGGCTTCACCCTCGCGATCCGGCGGGCGATCCGGTCGGGCACCTCGGACGGCATCCCGATCGAGGACCTCGGCATCACCGGCATCCCCTACGACATGACCCGCGACGACCTGCTCAAGAGCAACAAGGACCTGTACGCCTTCTGCGCCGACGTCCTGGCGCAGACGCCCTAGGGAGGATGCACGTGGTCGAGTTCGACGCCGGGCCGCCGAAGGCCGTCGCCAACCACCTCGCGGCGATGCCGACGTACGCGCCGCACCGGGACCTGTTCTGGTACGACTGGGGCCCGGTCTTCTACCGCGGCCGCCTCGACCGCTCGGCCCGCCTGCTGTGCATCGCCTCCGACCCCGGGCCGACCGAGCGGATCGCCAACCGCACCCTGGTCGGCGACGCGGGCCAGCGCGTGCAGGGCTTCCTCACCAAGCTCGGGCTGACCCGCAGCTACGTCCTGGTCAACGCGTTCTCGTACGCGCTGCTGCCGTCGCGGGCGCAGGGCGCGACGCCGATCCTGTCGGAGCCGCAGCACCGGACGTGGCGGAACACGTTGCTGGACAAGGTGACCGGGCCCTCGTTGCAGGCGGTGGTCGCCTTCGGCGCGCAGGCCCGCGCGGCCGTCAAGCTCTGGGACGACGCCCCCGACGTCCCGGTGCTGCAGGTGCCCCACCCGTCCAGCCGGGACGCCAAGAAGCTCGTCACCGAGTGGCACGCCGCCGTGCAGCAGCTGCGCGGCGTCGTGACGCCGGACGACGACGGGGACGCGAGCGGGCCGAACTACGGCGCGAAGTTCGCCGAGTCCGACTACGCCCGGATCCCCCCGCGCGACCTCCCGTTCGGCGTGCCGGCGTGGCTCGGCGACGACCACGAGGGACGCACCAGCCGGCCGAAGCACAACAACAGCGTCGAGCGCCCGTCGACCGACCTGCGGCACACGCTGGTGTGGCGCGCGCCGGACGGCCAGCCCTAGAGCTCCGGGTCGGGCCGCGCCGGTCCGAGCAGCCGCTCGACCACCTCGGGTCGTCCGGGCCAGGCGTCGAGCAGCACCTCGCGCGGCACCCGTCGTCCGGCGTAGCGCAAGGCCAGCGCGACCACGACGACGTCGTCCAACGGCCCGATGACCGGCAAGAACTCCGGGATCAGGTCGACCGGCGACAGCACCCAGAGCCCGGCGACCGCCACGGCGACCTTCGCGCTGCGCGGGACGTCGGGGTGCCGGCGCAGGCGCCGCACGGTGGTCAGGCAGTCGGGCAGCAGCCGGGCCAGGTCGCGGGCCGTGCCCTCGGGCAGCCGGCTCGCGAGCAGCACCATGAGCGCCCACGTCGCCAGCACCACGGCGACGCCGATCCCCAGCGCCACCAGCCAGCTCCGCACGGCCGCGACCCTACGTCGTGACCCGGCCCTCGTGCAGCGTGACCACCCGGTCGGCGACGTCGAGCAGCCGCTCGTCGTGCGTCGCCACGAGCACCGCCGACCCGTGCGCCTGCGCCAGCCGCACGGCGGCCACGACCAGCTGCACGTGCTCGTCGTCCTGGTGCCCGGTCGGCTCGTCGAGCACCGCGAGCCGCGGCGCGAGCACCAGCGCCCGCCCCAGCGCCGTGCGCTGCTGCTCGCCCATCGAGGTCTGCGTGACACGTCGCGGGCCCAGCGCGGTCAGGTCGAGCGCAGCCAGCAGCTCGGCCGCGAGCGTCCCCTCGCCCGTGCGCCCGGCGAGGGTCGTGGGCGCCAGCACGTTCTCGGCGACCGACAGCTCCGCGACCAGCGCAAGACGTTGCGGCAGAAGGGAGACGACGGCCCAGTCGTCGACCTCGTGCGCCGGTCGCCCGTCGACCCGCACCGACCCGGACGACGGCCGGTCGAGCCCCGCGACGAGGTGGCACAGGGTCGACTTGCCCGAGCCGGACCGTCCCGCGAGCGCCACCACCTCGCCGGGCGCGACGTCCACGGCCACGTCGGTCAGCACCGTCGCCCGGCCCACCCGGTGCGTCACCTCGCGCACCTGCACCAACGGCTCAGCCATGCGGGCCCCCCAGGTCCGGCGGCAGCAGCCGCACGCCGTCGGCCTCGACCACGACGCGGGCCCGGCTGCCGGGGAAGAGCTCGAGCGCCTCGGGCGGCAGCTGCAGCCGACCGGTCGAGTCGATGCTCGCGGTGGCCGGACCGCCGGCGTCGGACTCGGTCGAGAGCACGCCGTGCCGCAGGTGCAGCACGCGGTCGGCCGCCGCGACGGCCCGGTGGTCGTGGGTCGACAGGACGACGGCGCTGCCGCCCGCCGCGCACCGCCGCAGCTCGGCCAGCACCAGCGCGGACGTCGCGTCGTCGAGCTCGGCCGTCGGCTCGTCGGCGACCACGAGCGCCGGGGCGCCCACCACGGCCGCCGCCACGGCCAGGCGCTGCTGCTCACCGCCGCTGAGCTCGCGGTTCAGCGCGCCCGCACGGTCCGCCAGGCCGAGCCGGTCGAGCAGTGCCAGCGGGTCGACGTCCGGCACCTCGCGCAGGGCGGCCGCCTGCGCGACCTGCTCGCGGGCGCGCAGGTGCTCGAACAGGCTGTGCGTCGGCCGTTGCGCGACCCAGGCGACCTCGCGGCGCCGCACGTCGCGCAGGGCCGAGCGCGAGAGCCGGGCGGTGTCGTGCCCGTCGACCCACAGCTCGCCGCCGCTCTGCCGCTCGCGCAGCGCCAGCACGGCGAGCAGGCTGGACTTGCCGCTGCCGGACGGCCCGGTGACGGCCGTGACGACGCCGCGCGGGAACGTCGCGTCGACCCCGCGCAGGGCGTGCGTCTCGCCCGTGGCGGAGGGGTAGATGCGCACCAGGCGGGCGCACCGAGCGCCCGCCGCTGCTCGCTCAGTCATCGCGCAGCACCTCCGTCGGCCGGGCCCGGCGCACCCGCGCGCGCGCCGCCAGCACCGCCACGCCGAGCGCGACCACGGCGGTCGCCACCCCGGCCAGCACGGATGTCGGCCCCACCCTCAGCACGAACGCCGGGGCCGCCGCACCGCCGGGGTCGAGCAGCCGCGGACCGAACGGCCGCACCAGCAGCAGCCCCACGAAGCCCAGCACCAGCGCGATCGCGGCCAGCAGCGACAGCTCGACCAGCCTCGCGCGCCGGGTGCCCCGTCGTCCGAGCCCGGCGCGCGCGAGCACGAGGTCGGCCGCGAGCGCCCGGCGCGCCCCGCGGTCGGCGGCCATGGCGAGCACGAGCACGGCGACGAGCGCGACGCACGCCCCGAGCGCCACCTGGTAGCCGCGCGACCGGCGCGCCGCCACCAGGTCGGGCTGCTGCTCGACCTCGGCCAGCGTGTGCTCGCCGCTGGTGCGCACCTCGTGCGCGGCGGCGATGTCGGCGAGCTCCTTGGAGCCGCGCGACGACCACAGCGCCGGGTAGTACTCGGCCGGGGCGCGGTTGAACCGGCCGGAGTCGCCGGGCGGGCGCAGCCGCGGGTCCTCGACGCCGAGCGAGGAGAAGAAGCTGTCGGCCGGGACGACGACCATGCCGATGCTGCCGCTGTGCCCCGGGAAGGTCGGGACGACGTCCAGCACCTGGATCGGGACGTCGTCACCGCGCGTGGTGAGCGCCGCCTTGTCGCCCGGGCCCTGCAGGACGTCGCCCACCTCGAGCGCCGGCACCGGCACCCCGGCCTCGCCGCCCACCATCCGGGCGAGCGCGGCGCGGTCCTCGACCCCGAGGCGTCGCACCAGGGCTCGTGCCCGTGCCAGCTCGGGACCGGTGCCCCACGACGCGACGTCGGCGAACCGCGCGGGGTCGACGACCAGCAGGTCGAGGTTGGCGAACTCGGGCGGCACGGTCGTGCGGGTGCGCCAGACCATCGTCGTGCCCTCGGGCAGCGGGGGCACGCGCGCGCCGGGCACCGGCGTGCGGTCGGGCGGCAGCAGCTCGTCGCCCGGCTCCGGCTCGGGGACCAGCGCGGCGCCGGGGTCGAGCAGCCACGAGGCCTCGACGTCGGCCGTCGCCACCGCACCCGCCCGGGCCGCCGCACGGTCGCCCGCCACCTGGCCCACGGACGCCGACGCCGCCACCGCGTAGGCGAGCAGCCCGAGGCCCACGGCGACCACGCAGACCACGAGCACGCCCTGCCGTCCCGCTCCGGACACGCGCCGCAGCGCCAGCGCCAGCGCCGGACGACGGGCCCACGACGGCGGGCGGACGCGCAGCACGCGGTCGAGACCGTCGAGGGCGAGGCGCCCGCCGAGCGCACCGGTCGCGGCGAGCACCAGCACGGGCAGCAGCAGGTCGGTGGGGCCGGGCGGAGAGCCGTCGACCGGACGGGTCGCGAGCGCCACGGCCAGCGCGACGGCCACGGCTGCGAGCACCAGCTCCCAGGGCAGCGGGCGCGACCGCCGCTCGCCGCCGGTCAATCGCGAGGCCCGCCGCGCGGCGAGCCCGGTCACGAGCCCGGTGAGCAGCACCCCACCGGCGACCGCGGCCAGCGCCTGCACCGCACCGGCACCGAGGCCGGCCGTCGTGACCCGGCCCTGCGGACCCACCAGCCGGACGACGACCCAGGCCAGCGGGACGCCCACCGTCACGCCGACCACGGCCGGGACGACGACCCCGACGGCCTCGCGCGTCGCCGTCGCGAGCGGCCGGACGCCGAGACCGGCCGCGTGCCGCAGCTCGACCGAGCGCCGGGCGGTAGTCAGCACCGCGACGCCCAGCACCGCGAGCAGGCCCAGCGCGGTGCCGGCGGCCACCTGCGTGCGGGTCCAGGCGACGGTGCGGCGCGCGACGTCGTCCGCCGCCTGCACGATGTCGGGCAGACCGCTGACCACCTGCTCGCGCAACCGGTCGGGCGTCTGGCCGAGCAGCGAGGGGTCGCGCACCTCGACCCGCAGCTCGCGGATGCCCGCGACGGTCTCGCGCGCGTGCGCCAGCGTCGGCACCACGGGGTCGAGCTGGGCCTCGACCGAGTACAGCAACGTGTCGCCGGTCTCGCGCGTGATGGCGGTGGCGGTCGCGACGTCGGTGACGAGCAGCTGCGAGGGCAGCGTGCCGAACTCGGTGTCGGTCGGCAGCGCCGCGCGGCGGTAGCTCCAGCGGCGCGTCCCCGGCGGGTCGGCGGGCGTGCGGCCGTCGGCGGCCACCCGGTAGGTGCCGGCCACGGTCGCCGTGGCCCGGGTCGGGTCGCGGTGGGCGCGCTCCACGCCGACGACGACCTGGTCGCCGGGCTCGACCCGCATCCGAGCGGCCAGCGGCGCCGGGAACCACAGGGCCGGACCGCTCACCGGCCCCGTCGCGCGCTCGACGACCACGAGCGCGTCGGGCCCGGCGTCGTCCGCCATCAGCCGCGCCCGCTCCTGCCGGCCGCCGGCGAGGACGTACGGCGTGAACGGCACGCCGGGCAGCAGCTCGCGCCCGACCGACGCCGCCGTGACCACCGGCTCGCCCAGGCCGGGGACGTCGTCGAGCGCACCGCGCAGGTTGCCTCGGCCGACCAGGTTCACCCCGCCGACGACGCGCACGACCGGCCCGTCGCCGGCCGGGGCGCCGTCGGGGACGACGCGCAGCTGGTCGGCCACCGCAGCCCCGGACGACGCCTCGGCGAACACCGGGCCGGACGCCGCGGCGGCCGCGAGCAGGACGAAGGCCGAGAGCACGAGCCCGCCCCAGGCGCCCGCCACCTCGCGACCCGGCGCGCGGCGCCACAGCGGCTGCACGGGCGTCAGGCGCGCAGGGCCGTCGCGGCGTCGGTGCTCACGGCCCCAGTCTGCCGCGAGAGCGCTCTCACCGGGAGGGGTTTCCGTCCGGACGTCGTCCGGCCGGGGCTCCCGCGGCCGGTCAGTCGGAGAAGTGGCCGTACAGGTCGTCGTCGAGGACGACGGCCGGCCCCTCCTCGTCGCCGAGCAGATCGGGGTCGTCCGGGATCACCGAGGAGCCGAAGTCCTCGGCGCCGGACGGGTCGTCGTACCACGATGCCTGGACGCTCATCCTGTCAGCCTGCGCGGCGACGGCGCCTTCCGACACCGCACCGCGGCGAACGCCCGGTGAACTCCTGGCCGGTCTCGCCCTGTCAAGCAGGCTTGACAGGCGTGGGGCGGCGCGCCATGCTCGCGGCATGACAAGCTCGCTTGACAGGGCGTCCTCCCGATGAGGAACGACGTGCGTGCTGTGCGCGCCGCCCGCGGGTTGTCGCAGGGCGAGCTCGCGCTGGCCGTCGGGGTGTCGCGGCAGACGATCAACTCGATCGAGGTCGGTCGCTACACCCCGTCGCTGCCGCTCGCCCTGGCCATCGCCAAGTTCTTCGGTTCCACCGTCGAGGAGGTCTTCCATGCAGACGACTAGCCGCCGCACCGTGGCGTGGGTGACGCCCGCCGTCAGCGCCCTCATCGGCGTCGTGTACTTCGTCGCGTTCTGGCTCGGCGGGCACCGGGGCTCGGCGTTCTTCGGGCTGGGCCTGATGCTGGCCGTCGCGGTCGGGCTGCTGCTGGTCCGACGGCGCAGCGAGACGGTGCAGGGCCTGCTCGACCGGCAGGACGAGCGCATCACCGACATCGACCTGCGGGCGACGGCGTTCACCGCCAGCGCCATGATCGCGGCGGTGCTGGTCGGCTTCGTCGTCCAGGTGGCGCGCGACGCCGACCCGTTCCCGTACGTCGTCGTCGGAGCCGTCGGCGGTCTCGCCTACCTGCTCGCCCTCGTCGTGCTGCGGGTGCGCGGCTAGGCGGCTCGCCCGGCGGCGAGGGCGCCGAGGCGTCGCAAGGTCTCGCGGTTGCGCGCGCCGAGCAGCGGGTCGACCGCGGCCTCGGGCGGCACCGACATCAAGCCCTTGACCATCTTCTCGTGCATGGTGACGCGGCAGGTCGACGACGTCAGGGGCTCGATCTCGAACCGCACCCGACCCCGGCCCAGGAACCAGACCGCGACGTCCAGCTCGAGGGTGTGCGGCTCGTCGGCCTCGAGCACCTTGGTGCGGTCGTGCACCAGCACGGGCCACGCCCCGATCGAGTGGTGGATGCACGAGCCGGGCTGCGGCCAGGCGGCGTCGACGTCGCGCACCCGGGAGGCGCCGACGACCCACGCGGCGTAGGTCCAGCCGTCGGCCAGGACGTCGAAGACCTCCGCTGCAGAGGCCTCGACGTCGGTCGTCACGGTCGAGGTCATGCGCCCTTCCTACCTCGGCGGGCGGTCCGTCGCGACCTGTCGCACGATGGCGGCAGACCCGAGGAGGACGTCATGGCGACGAAGAAGCGCGACCCCGGACCGAGCATCAAGGACAAGAAGCTCTACGAGGACCTGCGCGACGAGGGCAACAGCAAGGAGAAGTCCGCACGCATCGCGAACGCGGCGGCCAACACCTCGCGCCAGGCCGTGGGGCGCAAGGGTGGCGAGTCCGGCTCGTACGACGACTGGACCGTGAAGGACCTGCGCCGGCGGGCGACCGAGATCGGGGTCGCCGGGCGCTCGTCGATGTCGAAGGCCGAGCTGGTCAAGGCCCTGCGCACCCACTGATCCCCGCGTCTCCGCGTCGACGCCACGATGCGGATCGGCGCGATCACGCGACCCTGGACGCATGACTGCGTACCTGGTGGAAGTGCACGCGACGTTCCACGACCCCAGCGCGGACCAGCTCGAGACCGTGCAGGGGCGTCTCGCCGAGATGGACGACGTCCTCGCCGATCCCCCGCCCGCCGTGCTGACACCCGAGGGCGAGGACCACGCGGTCCTGCAGTTCGCCATCGAGGCCAAGAACGAGGTGAAGGCCGACTCGACCGGACGCGACCTGGCCGAGACCGCGCTGTCGGGCGTCGAGGACGGCGACAGCCTGGCCGACGTCGCGCTGGTGTCGGCGCGCACGCTCGGCGAGCCCGAGACGGTCTAGCCGGCTAGGACCGGGCGGCGGCCAGCTCGCGCACCACCGGTGCGGACGGGCGCGGCGTGGATCGGAGCTGCCCCAGCAGGATCCCAGCCAGCACGAGCGCGCCGCCGACGAGCTGCGGGGCGCCGAACGGCTCGCCCGCGAGCGTCGCGCCGAGCGCCACGCCGACCACGGGGTTGAGCAGCCCGATCAGCGCGACCGTGCCGGCCGGCAGCCGCTGCAACCCGCGGAACCACACGACGTACGCGAGCGCCGTCGCCACGAGGCAGGTGTAGAGGTAGCCGCCGACCTCGGTGGGCCCGACGGAGGGAGGACCGCCCTCGACCAGCAGCGCCACGGGCAGGACGACGAGGCCGCCCGCGACGAGCTGCCACGCGGTGAAGGTCAGCATCGGCACCGGCGGACGCCAGCGCTTGCCGAGGACGAAGCCCAGGCTGGACGCCGTCATCGCGGTCAGCGACGCCACCACGCCCCAGAGGTCGACCGACCCGTCGCCGCCGCGCAGCAGCAGCAGGACGCCGACGAAACCGGCTGCAGCACCCACGAGCGACAGCACCCGCAGCCGTTCCCCCAGCAGCGGCAGTGCGAGCAGCATCATCACGGCGGGGGACGTCGCCATCAGCGTCGAGGCCAGTCCGCCCGGCAGCCGGTCGGCCGCCACGTAGATCAGGACGAAGAACCCGCCGACGTTCAGCGTGCCGAGCACGGCAGCCCGCCACCACCAGTCGGCGCGCGGCAGCTGCCGGGTGACGGCCAGGAGCACCAGCCCCACGGGCAGCGCGCGCACGACGGCCGAGAACAGCGGCCGATCGGGCGGCAGAAAGTGCTGCGCCACGTAGTAGTTCGAGCCCCAGGCGGCCGGGGCGATGGCCGTCAGCGCCGTGATGCGCCACTTATCTTCCACGGAAGAGATAATACCTTCCCTGGAAGATACATTCCTCCTCCATGACGGCAGCACCTGACCACGTGGGCCGGATCATGGCGGCCTGGCACCGCGAGCGCCCCGACCTGGACGTCGAGCCGCAGGGCATCATCGGCCGGCTGCACCGGCTGGCCGCTGCCCTGGACGTCGAGCTCACCACCGTCTACCGCCAGCACGGTCTGGGCGACGGCGAGTTCGACGTCCTGGCGACCTTGCGCCGGTCCGGGCCGCCGTTCACGCTCACCGCGGGCGAGCTGACCGACCAGATGATGATCACGTCCGGGGCCACCACCAAGCGCGTCGACCGGCTCGAGGCGGCCGGTCTCGTCGTCCGGCGCACCAGCCGCAGCGACGCCCGCCGCCGCGTCGTCGCCCTCACGGCCGCCGGGCGGCGCGCCATCGACGCCGCCTTCACCGACCACATCGCCAACGAGCACCGCCTGGTCGACGTCCTGGACGCCGACCAGCGCCGCCAGCTCGCCGGCCTGCTCGAGGTCTGGAGCCGCGCGGTCGAGGGCGTCGAGCCCTAGGCGGTCACCCGCACCGTGGCCAGCGACGGGTCGGCCGCGTAGGCGATCCGCACTCCGGCCGCCCGGGCGTGCTCGAGCGCCGCGAGGGTCGCGGCCGTGATCTGCTCGCCCGGGGCGAGCACCGGGATGCCGGGCGGGTACGGCGCCACCAGCTCGGCGCTGGTGCGACCCACCGCGTCGGGCAGCGGCACCACCTCGACGGGCGCGAAGAACGCCTCGCGCGGCGGCACGACCACCACCGGCTCGACCCGGTAGGACGCCGGCCCGACCACCGCCCGCGGCGCGCTGCGGCGTCGCTCGAGCGACCGGGCGAGCGCGTCGACCAGCGCGTCGAGGGACTCCTCGGTGTCGGCCAGCGTGACCACCGCGACGATCACGTCCCGGTCGGCCGACTCGACCGGCAGGCCCTCGGCCAGCAGGTCCTGCTCGACCGCGTTGCCGTCGGCGCCGGTGCCCGCGAGCACGAGCGCCAGCTTGAGCGGGTCGACGTCCGCGCCGTCCGGCACCACCAGCCCCTCGACCCGCGCCAGCCGCGCGCGGGCCCGGCGAGCCGCCGCCAGCGCCGCCCCGAGCAGCTGCTCTCCGTCCCGCTCGAGCAGCGCGCGGGCCGCGTCGGTGCTCGCCAGCGCCGCCCCCGACGGGCTGGTGGTCGCCGTCGCCTCGACCCCGGCGTCCAGACGCGCGGCGTCGACCCGCTCGGTGCGCGCGAGCACCAGCGCGGCCTGGCTCCACGCGGGCAGCGTCTTGTGCGCGGACGTCACCACCACGTCGGCGCCGAGCTGCAGCGGGTGCCGCGGCAGGTCGGGGTGGAAGCCCAGGTGCGCACCCCACGCCGCGTCGACCACGAGCGGCACGTCGTGCTCGTGCGCTGCCTCGGCCAGCCCGGCGACGTCCCCGACCGTCCCGACGTACGACGGGTCGCCGACGAAGACCGCTCGGGCGCTCGGGTGCTCGGCGAGCGCGCGGCGCACCGACTCCGGCGCGACGCCGAGCGGCAGCCCGGTGGCGGCGTCCACCTCGGGCCGCACCCACACCGGCGTCAGGCCGGCCAGCACCAGGCCCAGCAGCACCGAGCGGTGCAGCGTGCGGCTGACCACGACGGTGTCCCCGTCGGCGGCCACGGCGAGCGCCACCGCCTGGTTGGCGTGGGTCGAGCCGCCGGTCGAGAAGCGGCAGACGTCGGCGCCCCAGAGCCGCGCGGCCCGCCGCTCGGCGTCGGCGAGCACACCGGCCTTGAGCCTCATGGTGTCGAGCCCGGCGTAGAGCGGCACGTCGCCGGCGACCACGTCACCGACCAGGTCGGTGCGCTGCTTGTGGCCGGGGATCGTGAACGACCGGGTGGGCCGCTCGTGGAACCGCAGCCAGGCGTCCAGCAGGGGCGCGTCGTCGCGCAGTCCGCGCGGGTCGGTGGGCACGGGCCGAGCCTAGGCAGGGCGGACGTCGGCGCGGGCTGGTTCACTGCCCCGCATGGACGACGACGCCCCGCAGTACGGGCCCCACCGCTGGTCGGCCGGCCACCACGACGACGGGCAGAACGCGGCGCTGCGCGGCGCCACCTTCGTGGTCCGCGACCTGCGCGGGGCCCGGTTCGTCGACTGCGACCTCACCGGTGCGCGGTTCGTCGACGGCGCGCTGGTCGACGTCGACCTCAGCGGCTACGTCGAGGGCCTGCGCGTCAACGGGATCGACGTCACCGCGTACGTCGCCGCCGAGCTCGACCACCGCCACCCCGAGCGCGTGCAGCTGCGCGAGGTCCGCGGCACCGACGACTTCCGCGCCCTGTGGCACACCCTGCTGCAGCGCTGGGACGAGCTCGTGGCGCGCGTGCGCCTCCTGCCGCCGCGGGCCGCGCACGAGCAGGTCGACGGCGAGTGGTCGTTCGTGCAGACGCTGCGGCACCTCGTCTTCATCACCGACTCGTGGGTCAGCCGCACGGTGCTCGACGACCCGGCGCCGTTCCACCGGCTCGCGCTGCCGCAGACCGCGTACTCCCCGGACGACGCCGCCGCCCTCGGCATCGACCTCGCGGCCACGCCGGCCCTCGACGAGGTGCTCGAGGCGCTCGCCACGAGGCGGGACGTCGTCCGGCAGGTGCTCGACGGGCTGTCCGACGACCAGCTCGGGCGGCCGTGCCGGCGCAGCCCGGCGCCCGGCTACCCCGAGGGCGAGCGGCCGGTGCACGAGTGCCTGGCGGTGCTGATGGAGGAGGAGGTCGAGCACCTGCGGTACGCCGCGCGCGACCTGGCCGTGCTCGAGCAGCGCACCGGCTGAACGGCCCCGGGACGACGAGAGCCCCTCACCGCTGGATGGGCGGGAGGGGCTCGTCAGTCGCTGTCTCAACGACGCGCGCCCGAAGGGATTCGAACCCCTAACCTTCTGATCCGTAGTCAGATGCTCTATCCGTTGAGCTACGGGCGCCCGGCCTCGCGGCCGCAGTCGATAGTAGCGGAGCGCCTCGCCCGGCCGGAAATCGGCGCTCGCCGGTGGACTCTCCAAGGGTTTCGGGCGCTCTCCACGGCCTGCAGCCCTTGGACAGCAGGGCCAGCCATGCACCACGTGATCAACTGGATCGCGGCGCGAGGATTTGGCGGGTGGCACAACAAATTAGCTCGCGACCACCGGGCGGGGAAAGCGCTGCCACACAACCGGATCTGCCGCGCCTCGCAAGAAGACGTCAGGCCGCAGCAAGAAGCCCGCAACGAATCCCCCCTTTGTGAGAGATTTCACGAGCGGGCTGCCCGGTTGGGCGTACCAACCCCTGAGACGAGCGGCTACCGTGACCAGGGAACCCCTCGCCGACCGCGCGGTCCACGGGACGACCCGTACCGCCTGGCGAGGCGGACGCCGGACCTCCCGGCGACCGAGCTGAGACCAGGTCAACGGTGACCGCGCGAAGGGATACCAGCCCCATGAGTGCCGACACGACGTCCGCCGCGAGCGATCTGCGGGTCGAGCCCGCGAGCTCGACCCAGGCCCAGCCCGCCACGCCGCCCGCCGGCTCGCCCACCTCGCACGCGCGCCTCGCCGCCTGGGTCGACGAGGTCGCCGCGCTGACCACCCCCGACCGCGTGCAGTGGTGCACCGGCTCGGACGAGGAGTGGACCGAGGTCACCGACGCGCTCGTTGCCTCCGGCACCTTCACCCGGCTGGACCCCGACAAGAAGCCGAACTCGTTCTACGCGGCCTCCGACCCCACGGACGTGGCGCGCGTCGAGGACCGCACCTACATCTGCAGCGTCGACGAGAAGGACTGCGGCCCCACCAACAACTGGATGGCGCCGGACGAGATGAAGGCGATCATGACCGACCTCTACCGGGGGTCGATGCGCGGTCGCACGATGTACGTCATCCCGTTCGTCATGGGGCACCTGGACGCCGAGAGCCCGATGTTCGGCGTCGAGATCACCGACTCCGCCTACGTCGTCGCCTCGATGCGCGTCATGGCCCGCATGGGCACGAACGTCCTGCGCCGGATCGAGGAGCTCGACGCCGACTTCGTGCCGGCGCTGCACTCGGTGGGCGCGCCGCTCGAGCCGGGCCAGGCCGACGTCGCGTGGCCGTGCAGCGACACCAAGTACATCGTGCAGTTCCCCGAGGAGCGCACGATCTGGAGCTACGGCTCGGGCTACGGCGGCAACGCGCTGCTGGGCAAGAAGTGCTACAGCCTTCGCATCGCCAGCGTCATGGCGCGCGACGAGGGCTGGATGGCCGAGCACATGCTCATCCTCAAGCTCACCAGCCCCGAGCAGCAGGTCTACTACATCGCCGCGGCGTTCCCGAGCGCCTGCGGCAAGACCAACCTGGCCATGCTCCAGCCCACCATCCCGGGCTGGAAGGTCGAGACCCTGGGCGACGACATCGCCTGGATGCGCTTCGGCGAGGACGGCCGCCTCTACGCGGTCAACCCCGAGTTCGGCTTCTTCGGCGTCGCCCCCGGCACCAACGAGCTGACCAACCCCAACGCGATCCGCACCCTCGAGCGCGGCAACTCCATCTTCACCAACGTCGCCCTCACCGATGACGGTGACGTGTGGTGGGAGGGCATGGAGGGCATGCCCGACCACGCGACGTCCTGGAAGGGCGAGGACTGGACGCCGGACTCCGACGAGCTCTCCAGCCACCCGAACAGCCGCTACTGCACCCCGATCAGCCAGTGCCCGATCCTGGCGCCGGAGTACGACGACCCGAAGGGCGTGCCGATCTCGGCCATCTTCTTCGGCGGTCGTCGCAAGACGACGGTCCCGCTGGTCACCGAGGCCCGCGACTGGGTGCACGGCACGTTCATGGGCGCCACGCTGTCGTCCGAGACCACCGCGGCGGCTACCGGCCAGGTCGGCGTCGTGCGCCGCGACCCGATGGCCATGCTGCCGTTCATCGGCTACAACGCCGGCGACTACTTCCAGCACTGGGTCGAGATGGGCAAGGACGCCGACGCGGCCAAGCTGCCCAAGATCTTCTACGTCAACTGGTTCCGCCGCGACGCCGACGGCGGCTTCGTGTGGCCGGGCTTCGGCGAGAACTCGCGCGTGCTCAAGTGGGCCATCGAGCGCCTCGAGGGCCGGGCCGCCGCCGTCGAGACGCCGATCGGCCACGTGCCGACGCCGGAGTCGCTCGACACCGACGGCCTCGACATGACCGCCGAGGAGCTCGCCAGCTGCCTCGAGGTCGACGTCGAGGAGTGGAAGGCCGAGCTGCCGCAGATCCAGGAGTGGTTCGACAAGTTCGGCGACGACCTGCCGACCGCCCTGTGGACCGAGCTCGACGGCCTCAAGGCGCGCCTCGGCGCCTGACCGTCGCACGCCCCGGCACGAAGGGCCCCCGACCGCCTGGAGGTCGGGGGCCCTTCGCCGTCCCGGGGATCAGCCACGCGGCGCGAGGCGCAACCTGGCGATGCCGGGCATCGGCAACCGGAGCTCGAGCTCCAGCCGGCCGTCCGGGGTGACCGTCGCGTCGACGTCCTCGGTGTGCAGGACGTCGAGCCCGCGCAGCCGCTCCCACTCGGCGGCGTCGGGCCAGACGGTGTCCGACGCGACGTGCGCGTCGATGCTCGAGTGCTCGTTGTCGACCCGGGCCACGGTCGCGTCGTAGGCCGCGGCGGCGAGCCCGTCGACCTGCAGCGCGATCGTGCGCGCGAGGTCGTCGCGGCCCGCGTGCTGCGTGGCGTCCGGGCAGACGTTCCACAGCAGGACGTCGACCGTGCCGTCGTCGTGGCGGGTGGCCCAGGTCTCGACCAGGGTCGTGGCGCCGTCCCCGCTGACCCGCGAGGCGACGACCTCGTCGCCCAGCTGCTCGGCCAGCGCGACGGCCCAGTAGCGCGGCTTGCGCAGGTTGCCGACCGTCAGCAGGCCGAAGCCGCCGTGCAGCAGGCGCGGCGGGCGGCCGAGCTCCTCGAAGTGGTCGCTCACCACCCAGTAGGCCAGCGCGTCGACGCGGTCCTGCGCCGACTTGTAGCCGTGCAGCACGAACGGCGCGGCGAACGCGGTGTCGTGCACCGGGTGGAAGTGCGTGTGGCCGACGCCCCACTCGGTCCACCAGACCTGCGCCTTGTCGAAGCCGTGCCGGCGCAGCGAGGGGTGGACGTCGACGGGCGCGTTGCCGTAGGTGTGCGTCGAGACGAAGTCCAGCGGCACGTCGCGCTCGGCGCAGTAGGCGCAGATGTCCTCGACCCACTCCGAGGCCGCGGTGGCGGGGCCGCCGACGAGCAGCCGGTCGTCGACCGCCTTGATCGCGCGGGCCGCCTCCTCGTACAGGCGCAGGTACTCGAGCTTGGTGCCGGTCCAGAACACCTCGAGGTTCGGCTCGTTCCAGACCTCGAAGCCCCAGCCGGCGACCTCGTCGATGCCGTACCGCTCGACCAGGTGGCGGGCCAGCGCGCCGTTGAGGTCGGCCCAGACCTGCCAGTCGGTGGGCGGCGACACGATGCCCTCGTACTGGAAGCAGGTCTTGCTCGGGTCGCTCGCGAGGTCCTTCGGCATGAAGCCGAGCTCGAGCACGGGACGGATGCCGGTGGCCAGCACCTGGTCGACGATCCGGTCGACGCCGTCGAAGTGGAACTGCGGCTGCCCGCCCTCGGGCCAGGTGAGCACGTCGACGTCGTCGTGGAAGATCGCGTGGGCGCGCACCCGCTTCACGCCGAGCTCGGCGTGGGCCTGGCGCAGCGCGGCGTCGAACTCCGCACCGACCGGGTTGCCGTTGTCGTCGCGCTCGAGCCAGAGCTGCGACAGGCGCTCGGAGCCGACCATCTCCCAGACCCGCTGCAGCCGGCCGGTGACGTCGCCCGCGTCGACCTGCACGGCCAGCGGGGCGGCGGACTCGGCGGTGGGCGTGGCGGTGACGGGCTCGGTGGGCTCGCCCGGCTCGAGGTCGGCGGCCGGGGTCGCCTGCACGCGGTACGAGTACGCGGTGCCGGTCTCGACGCCCGCGTCGGAGTACCAGGGGTCGGGCACGGGCGGTACGTCGCTGTTGCCGTGGTCGAGCACGGTGAACTCGCCGTCCGGCGAGGTCGCGCGCGACACCACGTAGCCGGCGGCGCCGTCGACCGGCGACCAGCTCAGCGCCACGTGGCCCTGGCCCGCGGTGGCCACGAGGTCGGCGGGTGCCGGCAGGACGACGTCCGTGCCGCTGCCGGCCTCGGTGCGGCGGTAGATGCGCTCGTCCCAGTCGGCCTTGGCGTCGGCGGCGGACGTGCGGGGTGCGTCGGTGCTCATGCGGTCCTCTCTCCGGAGAAGGTCAGGGTCACGGGGGTCGCGGCGCCGGTGACGACGACCTGCTGCCCCTCGGTGGTCAGCTGGTGCGCGTCGCCCTCGACGGCGACGTGCCGGGTGGTGGTCAGGACGACGCGCACGTCGTCGCCGGCGGACAGCCCGGGCCCGAAGGCGATCCGGTCGTCGCCGATCTCGACCAGCTCGGCGTCGGACCGCTCGAGGCGGCCGTGCGGCAGGTCGAGCCCGAGCGGCAGCAGGTGGCCCGAGCGCGCAGGCACGGCGAGGTCGTAGCCGGCGACCTGCACGCGCGCCGGGTAGGTCGAGACGTTGAGCAGGTGCAGCATCCGCTGCCCGTCGTCCGTCGCGGTGGTGGTGGCCACGACGCCGGGGACGTCGGCCTCGACCGGCACTCCGGGCGTGACGCCCAGCTCGCGCAGCGCCGTCGCGAAGACCCGCGGGTCGCTGGGCATCTCGGCCGCCAGGACGACGGCCCGCCCCTCTCCCAGCCGGACGTCGACCGCGCACGGCCGCTGGTGGTGCTGGTCGGTCAGGAGCACCTCGCCCCCGGACACCTCCAGCGGCTGCACCCACCCGACGGCGGTCTCGGGCCACGGGGCGAGCCAGCCGTGCGCCACGAGGGAGGGGAAGTAGTCGGGCCGGCGCCAGACCATCTCGCCGGGAACCAGACCCAGCGCGTCGGCGAGCACGGTGCACGGGTCGCCCTCGAGGTCGCGCTGCGGCACGGGGCCGAGCAGCAGCAGGCTGCCGCCGCCGCGCGCGTGGTCGACGAGGCGCTGCTGGACGTCGGCGTCGAGGTGCCGGGTCGTGGCCAGCGCCACGACGTGCGGCAGGTCGTCGTGGTCGCGCTGCAGGTCGACGGCGCCGAAGCGGAAGCCGCCGAGCAGCAACGAGCGACCGAGCGCCTTGCGCGCACCCGCGCCGCGGTGGGCCGTGAGGTCCTCGACGACGTCCTTCATCACCTGGCTGGAGGGGTGGGCGTACTCGGTCATGTAGTCGTCGAGCACCAGGCCGACGGCGAGGTCGTCGTGCTCCTCGTCCATGCGCGCCAGCCAGCGCTCGTGCAGCGCCGCCGCGGTCGAGACGCGCGCCGTCGCCGGGTAGGTCAGCCCGAGCTGGCCCTCGGGGCCGACCGGCGCCGCGGTGCCGTGGCGCTCGCCGGTGAAGCTGATCCGGTCGTTGCCGTCGCCGACGGGCTCGTCGAGCGGCCCGTTGATGCCCCCCGCGAAGAGGTAGTAGTTGACCAGCCGGTTGCCCTGCGCGAGGCAGAGGCGGGTCTTGAGGTCGACGCTCGACGGGTCGTACTGCATGTCGAGGCCACCGCCGTAGTCGCCGGAGCCGGCCTCGAACTCGACCGACGTCAGCGGCTGGTGCTCGTCGTGCACCGCGGCCATGAAGGCGTTCATCAGGTGCAGGTCGGTGGTCGTGCCCAGGGTCATGTCGCCGACGTAGTGGTCGGAGCCCGACACCATGCCGGGCACGCCCGCGTAGGTCTCCACGAGCTGGCTGATGCCGATCGGGAACGGTGCGCCGTCGCCGTCGCTCGTGCCGTGGATGTTGATCACGAAGGGCACGTCGCGCACGCCGAGGTCCTCGGCGTCCGACCGCAGCGCCTGCACGTAGCGGGCGAAGCGGCCGCGCATGAAGCGGCCCAGGTCGACCCGCAGCGCGCCGGCCCAGCGCTCGTCGGGGCTGCGCACCGCGCTGGCCCAGGCCGCCGGGTCGTCGAGGTCGACCGGGTAGCGCGCGGCGACGTCGGCGCCGTGCGTCTGCCGCACCCAGCCGCGCAGGTCGTCGAGCAGGTGGTCGGTCAGGTCCGGCGAGTTCGTGACCCAGGCCAGCATGCCGATCTCGTTGTCGAGCTGGACGCCGATCACGTTGCCGCCGTTGGGGTGCAGCCGCGGCACCAGCACCGGCATGATCGCCTCGTACCAGCGCCGGTTCTCGGCCAGGAACGCCGGCGCGAGGTAGTCGACGGTGCGCGTCGGCGCCGGGACGCCGTCCCAGCCGACCGGCTCGACCTCGGGGTGGTCGCGGTACACCGAGTACGGCAGGCCCTCGTTCTTGAGCTCGGCCATGATGAACGGCCCGGGGCGGGCGAAGAAGTACAAGCCCTCGTCGCGGCACAGGTCGATGAAGGCGCCGACGTCGCGCTCCGGGCGCGTGCGGCCGGTGACGTCGATGCTGCCGTCCGGCAGCTCGTGCAGCAGCCACGGGATGTACGACGCGAGCATCGTGCAGCCGGCCTGCTTGAGCGCCCGGACGCGGTCCGGCCACTGCTCGCGCGGGACGCGGAAGTAGTGCACCTCACCCCCCACGAGCAGCCGCGGCTCGCCGTCCACCAGCAGCTGCCGGCGATGGATCTCGACCATGTGCTCGAACGCCTCCCGCCGGGTCGCCGTGACCCGGTATGCGGTGTTGGGGGTTGTCATCCCGTTCTGTCCGTTCTATGGTCATGTAAACGTTATCTGTAACCGTTGTCAACGGGAGCAGGTAACGGAGAGCCCGCCAGGACGACGACGTCCGGGCTCTCGACCAGAGCACGACCTCACGACGAAGAGAGGCGGTGGATCCGTTGTCCCCCAGGCGTTCTCGCCGCTCGGCCGACGACCCCGCCACTCTCCGCCAGGTCGCCGAGCGCGCCGGCGTGTCCATCGCCACGGTCAGCCGCGTCGTCCGCGGCGTCGACTCCGTGAGCGACGAGACCCGGCAGCGCGTCGAGGAGGCCGTGGCCGCCCTCGAGTTCCGGCCCAACCAGCGCGCCCGGGCTCTGGCCTCGCGCCGGCACCACGCCCTCGGCGTCGTGTTCCCCGGCCTGTCCGGCCCCTACTACTCCGAGGTCATCGCCGGCTTCGAGGCCGAGGCCGTCGCCTCGCAGCTGTCGGTGCTGATCCTCGGCACCCACCTGCTCGAGCACTCGCGCCGGCTCGTGCTCGACATGGCCGACCGCGTCGACGGCATCGCCGTCATGGGCGGCAGCGTGCCGGACGACGTCGTGCAGGCGCTCGTCGAGGCCCGCTGCCCCGTGGTGCAGCTGGCCGGCGGCACGGTCGCCGCGGTGCCGCAGGTTCGCACCGAGGGCGCCGACCCCGTGCGCGAGCTGACCCGGCACCTGATCCAGGACCACGACTACGAGCGGCTGGCCTTCGTCGGCAACCCGGTCGGCTCGCCCGACGCGGCCGACCGCTGGCGCGGGTTCCAGCAGGCCCACCGCGACCTCGGCGTCGCCGTCCCGCGCCACCCCCTGCGCGCGGCGCACGACCAGGCCGGCGGCCTCGTCGCCGCCGACAAGCTGCTCGCGATGCGCACCCGCCCCCGCGCCGCCGTCTGCGTCAACGACGAGACCGCGATCGGGATGCTCATCACCCTGCTGGGCCGGGGGATCCGCGTGCCGCAGGACGTCGCCCTCACCGGGTTCGACGACCTGCCGGCCGCCTCTTTGACCGCTCCCGCGCTCACCACGGTGCGGCAGCAGGTGCGCGAGCTCGGCTCGCGCACGGTGCGCATGCTGCGCACCGCCATCGACGGGGGGCTCGACCCTCGGGCGGAGGTCGTCCTCCCGACCGAGGTCGTCCGCCGGGCCAGCTGCGGCTGCGCCCCGGAGCACCCAGCGGCAGCCACCCGGCGTCGCGCGACCAGCCGCGTCCCTGCGCGGCCCCGTAGGGCGGGCGGCCGGACCTAGACCCCTAGGACCTGACCGACCCGACCCGTGTCTACAAGGAGGTGGACCGTTGTCCAGGCAGACGTCTCGACTCCAGTCCCGACGCTTCGTCCAGATCACCGCCGCCGTGGCGGCCCTCTCGGTCGTCCCGGCCGTGGCGGCCTGCAACCCTGACCAGAAGGCGGCGACGAAGACGTCCGACGGGTTGATCGCCAACCTGAACGGCGGTGGCTTCGGCGGTGGGGCCAACCCCCAGATCAACTTCAACCCGTACTCGCCCACGCGGCTGACGACGGACTACATGTTCGAGACGCTGTTCATCGTCAACAAGTACAACTGCGACCCGACACCGTGGCTCGCCACCGACTACAGCTACAGCGACGACACCCACCTCGTCATGACGCTGCGCGACGGCGTGAAGTGGAGCGACGGCCAGGCGTTCGGCGCCGAGGACGTCAAGTACACCTTCGACATGCTCAAGGACCACCCCGAGCTCGACAGCGAGGGCGTGTGGTCGTCGACGCCGCTGAAGGCCGTCACCGCGGCCGGCAACAAGGTGACGTTCGAGTTCTCCGAGCCCTCGTCCCCGGCGTTCGTCAAGATCTCGAACACCAAGATCGTCCCGGAGCACGTGTGGGGCAAGGAGAAGGACCCGTCCAAGTTCGTCAACAAGGCGGCGGTGGGCACCGGTCCCTTCACCTTCAAGAGCTTCAACGGCCAGCAGCTGCTGCTGCAGCGCAACCCGAACTACTGGCAGGCCGACAAGGTCAAGGTCAACCAGCTGACGTTCAGCGACAACGGCGGCGGCGGCGACACCGACAAGCTGCGCCTGGCCCGCGGTGACTACGACTTCAACTCCATGTTCATCGCCGACATCGAGAAGACCTACGTGGCGAAGGACAAGGAGCACAACAAGTACTGGTTCCCGCCGGGCGCCGACATCAGCCTGTACATGAACCTCAAGAAGGCGCCGTTCTCGGACGTCGGCTTCCGCAAGGCGCTCGTGTACGCGGTCGACCGCGAGGAGATCTCGAAGAAGGCCGAGTACGGCTACGTCACCCCGGCGTCCCAGACCGGGCTCGTGCTGCCCGGCCAGAAGGACTGGCTGTCCAGCAAGTACCAGGGCGGCGAGACCTACGGCTTCGACCCGGCCAAGACCAAGCAGATGATGCAGGAGGCCGGCTACACCTACGACTCCAGCGGCAACCTGCTCGACAAGAGCGGCAAGCCGATGAAGTTCACCTTCAAGGTGCAGGCCGGCTACCTCGACTGGATCGCCGCCGCCGGCATCATGAAGAACGACTTCAAGCAGGTCGGCATCCAGCTCGACGTCCGCACCGGCGCCCCGACCGACGTCGAGAACGACCGCGCCATCGGCGACTACGAGATGACGTTCGGCGTCCACGGCGGCCAGTGCACGATGTACCAGAACTACGACGACCCGCTGGGCACCGACCGCACCGCGCCGATCGGCAAGAAGGCGCTGGCCAACTTCGTCCGCTGGCAGGACCCCACCACCGACGACCTGCTGAAGAAGCTGCGCACCGAGACCGACGAGGCCAAGCAGAAGGAGTACGTGGCCGGTCTGCAGGACATCATGGTGCAGCAGGTGCCGACGATCCCCCTCTGGTACGGCGCGAAGTTCTTCCAGTACCGCACCGAGAAGGCCGCGGGCTGGCCGTCCGCCGACGACCCGTACGCCGCCCCCGACGACGCGCTGCTGGTGCTCACGCACCTGACGCCGCCGAAGAGCTGAGCGAGGGGGTGACCCATGGCCTACTTCGGACGACGACTGGCGTTCTTCCTGCTCACGCTGTGGGCGGCCGTCACGCTCAACTTCCTCATCCCCCGGCTGCAGCCCGGCGACCCCGCCGAGGCGATCGTGGCCCGGATGAACGGGCAGAACAAGGCACCTGACCCCGAGCAGATCCACGCGATCCAGCTCTACCTCGGGCTGCCTCACGGCTCGCTGCTGTCGCAGTACAAGGACTACCTCGTGCGCCTGGCGCACGGCGACTTGGGGATCTCGTACGGGAGCTTCCCCTACTCGGTCACGCACCTCATCGGCCAGAAGATCCTCTGGACGCTGGTGCTGGTGGGGGTGACGCAGATCATCGCGTTCACCCTCGGCACGGTGGTCGGCGCGTGGGCGGCCTGGCGGCGCAACGGCCGGTTCGACTCGGTCGTCTCGCTCGGCTCGACGTTCATCGGCACGCTGCCCTTCTTCTGGGTCGCGCTCCTGCTGCTGTACGTCTTCGCCTTCGTGCTGGGCTGGCTGCCCGACAGCGGCGGCTACGGCGAGGGCTTCACGCCCGAGCTGTCGTGGTCGTTCCTGTACTCCGCCAGCTACCACAGCATCCTGCCGGCGCTCGCGATCCTCGTGACCGCGCCCATCGGCTGGATCATGGGGATGCGCAACACGATGGTCCAGACCCTGGGCGAGGACTACATCCGCCTCGCCCGGGCGAAGGGCCTGCCCTCGCGCCGCATCGCGCTGCGGTACGGCGCGCGCAACGCGATCCTGCCGAGCGTCACCGGCTTCGCGATCGCGCTGGGCAGCATCCTCGGCGGCCAGGTGCTGATCGAGCAGATCTTCGGCTACCCCGGTCTGGGCAAGCTGATGTTCGACGCCCTGAGCAACCGCGACTACCCGCTGATCCAGGCGCTGTTCCTGCTGACGACCGTCGGCGTCCTGCTGGCCAACCTGCTGGCGGACCTGCTGTACGGCGTCCTGGACCCCCGAGTACGACGAGGAGCCTCCGCATGAGCACCGCCACCCCCGCGGCGTCCGCCCAGCCGGGTGCGGTCGCGGGCGCCGTCCGGCCGGTCGACGCCGGCGGCGCCCCGACCGGTCGCACCCGTTCGCGCCGCGTCCCCAACTGGCTCGCCATCCTGTGGGCCAACAAGAAGTCCCGGGCCGGCCTGCTGCTGCTGGCCGTGTTCCTGCTGCTGGCGGTCGCCTCGCCGGTGATCGCGCCCTACGACCCCAAGAGCCAGGAGTTCGACACCTCGCTCGGGATCAGCGGCGCGCACTGGCTGGGCACCACCGGTCAGGGCCAGGACATCTTCTCCCAGCTGGTCTACGGCGCCCGGACGTCGATCGTCGTGGGCATCCTCGGCGGCCTGCTGGCGACCATCATCGCGCTGCTGATCGGCATGGTCGCCGGGTACCTGCAGGGCTGGGTCGACGACGTCCTGTCGTTCTTCATCAACCTGGCGCTGGTGATCCCGGTGCTGCCGCTGATGGTGACGCTGGCGGCGTACTCCCCCGTGCGCGGCATCGGCCTGATCGTCTTCATCATCGCGATCACCGGCTGGGCGTGGGGCGCGCGCGTCAAGCGCTCGCAGATCATCACGCTGCGGACCCGCGACTACGTCACGGCGGCGAAGTTCGCCGGCGACGGCACGCTGCGCATCATCTTCAAGGAGATCATGCCCAACATGACCTCCCTGGTCGTCGCCGGCTTCATGGGCGCGGCCACGGCAGCGGTCGGGGCCGAGGCCGGCCTGGCCTTCCTCGGCCTGGGCGACCCGAGCTCGGTGAGCTGGGGCACGATGCTCTACTTCGCCGAGAACGGCTCGGCCATGCTGACCGGCCAGTGGATCTGGCTGTTCACCCCGGGTCTGGCCCTCGCCCTGCTCATCACGTCGCTCACGCTGATCAACTTCGGCGTCGACGCGCTCAGCAACCCGCACCTGCGAGAGGGGTGACGCATGTCCTTGCTCGAGGTCCAGCAGCTCAGCGTCGACTACGCCCCGCGGGACGGCGCCGTCGTCCACGCGGTGCGCGACGTGTCGTTCAGCATCGACGAGGGAGAGTTCGTCGGCCTGCTCGGCGAGTCCGGCAGCGGCAAGTCCACGCTCGGCACGGCGATCCTGCGCCTGACCGAGCGACCGGGCCGGATCAGCGGCGGGCGGGTCGTCTTCGACGGCCAGGACATCACGGACGCCGACGAGAAGACGCTGCGCCCGATCCGGTGGCAGCAGATGTCGACCGTCTTCCAGAGCAGCATGAACTCGCTCAACCCGGTCATGACCGTCGAGGCGCAGTTCCGCGACACCATCGAGACGCACACCGACCTGCGCGGTGACGCCGTCACCGAGCGGGCGGCCGAGCTGCTCGACATGGTGTTCATCGACCGGCGGTTCCTGCGGTTCTACCCGCACGAGCTGTCGGGCGGCATGAAGCAGCGCGTGGCGATCGCGCTCGCCCTGTGCCTCGACCCGCGGCTGGTGGTGCTCGACGAGCCGACGACCGGCCTGGACGTCATCGTCCAGCGCTCGATCCTCGACAACCTGCGCCGGCTGCAGGCCGAGCGGGGCTTCGCCGTCCTGTTCATCAGCCACGACATCGGCACGGTGCTCGAGGCCGCCGACCGCGTGATGGTCATGTACGCCGGCGAGCTGGTCGAGCAGCAGCCCGCGCGGGCGATGCTCGCCGACCCGATGCACCCGTACGCCAAGGGGATGCTGGGCTCGTACGCCGACCCACGGGCCGACGAGATCCGGATCACCTACATCCCGGGCCGGCCACCCAGCCTGGTCGACGTGCCGCAGGGCTGCCCGTTCGCCCCGCGCTGCCCCGAGGCCGTCGACGTCTGCCGCACCGACGACCCCGAGCTGCTCCCGCTGGGCGACGGCGAGGTGGCCTGCCACGTCGCCCGCGCCCAGCGCACCGGTGACGGCGTCGGAGGCGAGCGCGTGCGCGGCTTCGCCGGGCCCGAGTTCGTCAAGAGCGCGGCCGACCTGGTGCCCGAGGGCAGCGACGAGGACGTCGTGCTGACGGTCGACGGCGTGAGCAAGACCTACACGCGGCGGCGCGGGTTCCAGAGCTCGACGGTCAAGGCCGTCGACGACGTGTCGTTCCGGCTGCGCCGCGGCCGGGTCACGGCCCTGGTGGGCCAGAGCGGCTCGGGCAAGACCACCATCGCCCGGATGATCTCGGCGGTGGAGCGCCCGGACACCGGCACGGTGACCTTCGGCGAGCAGCGCGTCGACCAGCTCGGACGACGGGCGGCCACCGCCTACCGCCGGCACGTGCAGATGGTGTTCCAGGACCCGTTCGCGGCCCTGAACCCCAACCGCACGCTGGGGTACGCGCTGAGCCGTCCGCTGCGGAACTACCTGGGGCTCAAGGGTCCTGAGCTCGAGCAGCGGGTCGACGAGCTGCTCGAGACGGTCGGGCTCTCGCCGGCCGCGGACTACCGCGACAAGCTGCCGCACCAGCTCTCGGGCGGGCAGCGGCAGCGCGTCGTCGTGGCGCGCGCCCTGGCCCCCGAGCCGCAGGTGATCGTGGCCGACGAGCCGATCTCGATGCTCGACGTGTCGATCCGCGCCGAGGTGCTCGAGCTGCTCGACGAGCTCGTGCGCGAGCGCGACCTCGCCGTCCTGTACATCACGCACGACCTGCTCAGCGCGCGCATGCTCGCCGACGACGTGCTGGTGCTGCACCAGGGCCAGCTGGTCGAGCAGGGCCCTGCGCTGCAGGTGATCCGCGAGGCGAAGGACGACTACACGCAGCAGCTGCTCGACGCGATCCCCAACCCGTTCGCGCTCGCGCAGCAGCCGGCAGCCGGGTCAGGTCGTCCCGCGGACGACGAACCACGCAGCGCTCCGGGACGGCAGGACCCGGTCGTCGAGGGGGCGTGAGGTCAGGACGACGTCCCCGACGTCGTCCGGCACCGCCCACGCCTCGTCGCCGGTGACGAGCGCGCACCGCGCGTCACCCCGGGCGAGCAGCAGCACGTCGTCCCGACCCGGCGTCGCGAGCCAGCGCAGGGACCCGCTCCCGCGCCAGAGCTCGCGGCGCCGGTGCAGCGCCGTGCGCACGAGCGTCAGCCGGGACGTCGGGTCCGCCGCCTGCCGCTCGACCGCGAGGTCCGCGAAGGCGGGCGGCTGCGGCAGCCACGGCTCGGACGTCGCCGACGCCGGCGAGCAGCCGATCGGCGGCGAGACGCCCGACCACGGCAGCGGCACGCGCGCGCCGTCGCGCCCCAGGTCGGCGCCCCCGCTGCGGCGCAGGGTGGGGTCCTGGCGGCGCTCGACCGGCACGTCGACCTCCGGCAGCCCGAGCTCGTCGCCGGCGTAGAGGCAGAAGGCGCCGGGCAGGGCGAGCACCAGGAGCAGCAGGGCGGCGTCGGCGCCTCCCGGCCAGCGGGTCGCGGCCCGCGTGCTGTCGTGGCTGCCCACGACCCAGCAGGGCAGGTGGTCGTCGTCCACGGCGGCGCCCAGGAACGCGTCGACGAGGGTGCGCAGCGCGGTGGCCTCGAACGGCGTGAAGAGCAGGTCGAAGGTGAAGACCTGGTCCATCAGACCCGGTGCGGCGTAACGGCTCACGACGTCGGGCCGACCCCATGCCTCTGCCACCAGCAGGCGCGGCGGCTCGTAGGGGTCGACCTCCTCGCGCCAGCGCCGGTAGAGCTCGAGCGTCTCGGGCCGGTCGGAGAAAGGGCTCGGCCCCCCGTCGACGAGCTCGGGGTACCCGGGGGCCTTGGCCAGCGCCCCGGCCGCGTCGACCCGCAGGCCGTCGACCCCGCGGTCGAGCCAGAACCTCAGCACCCGCAGCCACTCGACCATGACGTCGGGATGACCCCAGTTGACGTCGGGCTGCGAGATGTCGAACAGGTGCAGGTACCACTCGCCGTCCGGCAGACGGGTCCACGCCGGGCCGCCGAAGATGCTCTGCCAGCCGTTGGGCGGGTCGGCGCCGTCGGGCCCGCGGCCCGGGACGACGTGGAACCGTTGCCGCGCAGTTGAACCCGGCGGTGACGACGCCGCCTCGACGAACCAGCGGTGCTCGCGCGAGACGTGGTTGGGGACGACGTCCACGACCACCCGCAGCCCGCGCCGGTGCGCCTCCGCGACGAGCCGGTCGAAGGTCGCGAGGTCGCCCAGGCGGGGCTCGACCGCCGTGTGGTCGCTGACGTCGTACCCGTGGTCCTCCTGCGGCGAGCGGTAGAACGGCGTCAGCCACAGCGCGTCGACCCCCAGGTCGACGAGGTGGTCGAGGTGCTCGACCACCCCGCCGAGGTCGCCCACGCCGTCGCCGTCGGAGTCGGCGAACGAGCGCACGTACACCTCGTGCACGACGCCCTCGCGCCACCAGGTGTCGTCACCGTTGCTCCGCACCACGTCCACCACCCTGGCACGGACGGGTGGGGCGGTTGGGGTTGAATGACGCGCATGTCGCAGACGTCCCTCGAGACCGGCCCGGTGCACGGGCGACGCCGCTGGCCGTGGCTCGCGGGGGTCGTCGCCGTCGTCCTGGTCGCCGGCGGGCTCGGTGGCTACGCCTACGTGGCGCACCAGCGCCAGGCGGCCGACGACGCAGCGCGCGCGCTGGCCGACCAGGTGGCGCGAGCCGTCGTCGCGGGCGACGTCTCGACGCTGCCCTTCGCCGGCAGCGACGCCGCGGCGGCGCAGCAGTCCTACGCCGCGGCCACGAAGGGGCTCGGGACGTCCAGCACCACCATGGCGACCGTGCAGCAGGAGCGCCGTGACGGGCAGAGCGCCACCGCGACGCTCGCGGTCACCCGCACGGTCGCGGGCGGGGCCCGGTGGGCCTACCAGCTGCCGGTGCGGCTGCAGGAGACCGGCGGCCGCTGGGCGCTGCCCGCCGACCAGCGGCTCGTGCACCCCGACCTCGCGCCCGACGAGACGCTGCGCGTGCGGCGCACCCAGCCGCCGCGCGCCGAGGTCCTGGGCGGTGACGGCAAGGCGATCGTCGGCCTGGGCGACGTCGTGGACGTCGGCATCCAGCCCAGCCGGATCACCTCCGGCACCGCGGCCACGTTGGCGAAGGAGGTGGCGGAGATCGTGGACGTCGACGCCGCGCCCCTCGCGAAGCGCGTGCAGGCCGCGGCGAAGGACGCCTTCGTGGACGTCATCACGTTGCGCCGCAGCGACTACGACGCCGTGCGGTCGCGGCTGCGCCCGCTGCCGGGCGTGGTCTTCCGCGAGCGCCAGCAGCCCCTCGCGCCGACCCGCGAGTTCGCCCGGGCCCTGCTCGGCACGGTGGGACCGGTGACGGCCGAGATCGTGCAGCAGGGCAAGGGCCGCTACGCCGCGGGTGACGTCGCCGGGGTGTCGGGCCTGCAGCGGCAGTACGACGAGCAGCTGGGCGGCACGGCCGGTGTGACCGTCGAGGCCGTGCCGGCGGACGACGGCGACCCGCGGCCGCTGCTCGAGCAGGACGCGAAGGCGGGCACCCCGCTGCGGCTCACCCTCGACAAGAAGGTGCAGCTCGCGGCCGACGCCGCCCTCGAAGGCCTCGACCAGCCGAGCGCGCTGGTCGCGGTCGACGTCCGCACCGGACGGGTGCTGGCGGTGGCCAACAGCCCGGCCACCGGCCTCGACCGTGCGCTGGTCGGCAAGTACCCGCCGGGCTCGACGTTCAAGGTCGTGACGACGTTCTCGTTGCTGCAGAACGGGTTGAAGCCCACCGACGCCGTGGCCTGCCCGCCCACGGCGACGGTCGACGGCCGGTCGTTCAAGAACTACGAGAGCGAGACCTTCGGCAGCGTGCCGTTCCGCACCGACTTCGCGAAGTCCTGCAACACGGCCTTCGTCGGGCTGTCGAGCCGGCTCGGCGACGACGACCTGGCGAAGGCGGCGCAGCAGCTCGGCATCGGCCAGAAGTGGGACCTCGGCACCGACGCCTTCACCGGCAGCGTGCCCACCAACGACTCGGACGTCGACAAGGCGGCCGCGTCGTTCGGCCAGGGCCGCACCGAGGTCTCCCCGCTGGCCGTCACGGTGGCGACGGCCGCCGTCGCTCGCGGCCGCTACCTGCCGCCCACGCTGGTGGTGGAGGACGGCGCCGAGGCCCCGAAGGGCGAGGCACTGCCGTCGGGTGCGGTCGCCACGCTGCAGGGGCTGATGCGCGACGTCGTCACCAGCGGCACCGGCACGGCGCTGCGCGACGTGCCCGGTGGACCGGTGCACGCCAAGACCGGCACGGCCGAGTTCGGCTCGCAGTCACCGCCGCAGACCCGCGCGTGGATCACCGGCTGGCAGGGCGACGTCGCGTTCACGGCCTTCGTCGAGGAGGGCAAGAGCGGCGGCACGGTGGCCGGGCCGGTCGCCGCGAGGTTCCTGCGCCTGCTCGCCGCCGGCTGACCTGCTCGGACCGGCTGACCTACTCGTACAGCACGTACTCCGGCCGCGGCCGCAGCGCGAGCACCTGCGCCGGCGTCATGAGCGGGCCGTGCCGGGTGTCCTCGTCGAAGAACAGCTTGAAGCCGGTGTGCACCGACCGCGGCATGCCCTTGACCAGCACCCGCCAGGTGGCGGTCTTGCTCTCGCGCGACCCGATGCCGTCGACGCTCTTGACCACCGCGACCTCGGGGCGCACCCGGATGCTGCGCTCGCCGTCGACGACGTCCGCCGCGACCTGGTGGAAGATCATCGCCTTCTGCGGCAGGTGGTGCTGGCGCACCAGGGCGGCCAGGTACGACGACACCGCGTCGAGCTCGTGGCCCGTCGTGCGGCCGAACGCCTCGCCCGGCACGTCGCCCGGCTCGACCGCCCACTCCGGGTCGAGAGCGAGGCCGACGTCGGGCTGGGCCAGCCAGTGCCGCAGCCGTTTCACGACGGGCAGGAAGTCCTCGCGTCCGGGCTGCACGTCCAGCAGCAGCAGGGCGTGGTGCCGACGGGCCGCCGCCAGGTAGCGGTCGACGACGTCGTCCGGGACCTGGCTGGCGTACGTGCCACGGGGACCCGGGACGTCGTGCGCGACGACGGTGATGAGCTCGAGCACGGGCATCGGCTCGCGGCCGCCGGCGAGCGCCTTCGCCCGCTGCTCGATCTCGCGCGCCCGGGCGTCGAGGCTGCCGACCCCGAGCCGGCCGAAGGCGGCCGTGCCCGGGCCGCCCGAGTAGCCGACGAGCCGGTACCTCGGCAGCAGCTGCTTCCCGCCGCGGGGCAGCTCGGCGCCACTCGCCGGCGTGGTGGCCGGCGTGGTCGCGGGCGTGGTCGCGGGCGTGGTCGCGCTCGTCGCCGTGGGGCTCGCCGTCGCGGAGGGGCGGCCGGACGACGGCGCCGGGCGGGCGTCGTCCGGCGCGGGCTGGGTGCAGGCGGCCAGCACGGCGAGGGCAGCCCCCGTCGCCGCGACCACCAGGAGTCTCGGTCTGCGCATCGGGACCCACCCTGTCGCAGCCGGGTCCTTGACGCACACCGGCCGGGAGACGACGCGGCCCCGGCGTCCGGGTGGACGTCGGGGCCGTTCGTCGGCGGAGGCGGCGGGATTTGAACCCGCGAGAGGTTTTATCCTCAACCCGCTTAGCAGGCGGGCGCACTAGGCCACTATGCGACGCCTCCAGCGCCGTGCCGCGAGGGTCCGCACCGGGCGGTCCCGCGACGAGCCGGCTCAGCCTACCGGCCGCTGCGGGCCCCCGCCAAAAGCCCCCGCAACGCCCGTCTTCACACGTCCTTCACGAGACCGGACCAGCCTCATGACCCGAGGTGGTGGCGCCCGGCGGACGAGGTGGTGAAATAGAGATCATGCCCTCGACCCGCTCGACTCCCAAGCACCGTGCGGGCGGACCAGCCCGTTCCGGGAGTCCGCGCCAGCGTGGTCGCCACGTCTCCAGCTACGGCGACGGCTTCGGCCGCTTCGCCGGCATCACCGCGCTCGCGCTGCTGCCGGGGGCCGGGCTGGTGGCGGTCGGACGCCGCAAGACCGGCACGCTGCTGCTGCTCGGCGCCGGCCTGGCGCTGGCCGTGCTCGGCGCCTTCGCGCTGTCGGGCGACGTCGTCAGCCGGGTGCTCGACGTCGCGGTGAGCCCCGACCAGCTGCTGCTGCTCGCCGTGCTCGCCGTGGTCGTGGGCGCCGTCTGGTGCCTGACGATCCTGGCCACCGCCTGGCGGGCGCGGCCCGAGCGGCCCTCGCCGTTCCAGGGCTTCGTCGGCTTCGTGCTGGTCGTGGCCCTGTGCCTGGCGGTCGCCGCCCCGAGCGCCAAGGGCGCCCAGCTCGCCATGGTGCAGCGCGACCTGGTGACCAGCGTCTTCAACGGCGGCACGGCCCCCCAGCAGGCGGGCGCCGCCAAGCCCGACAAGCAGAAGGCCGACCCCTGGGCCAGCACGCCGCGGGTCAACCTGCTGCTCCTCGGCTCGGACGCCGGCGCCGACCGCACGGGCGTGCGCACCGACTCGATGATGGTCGTCTCGATCAACACCAAGACCGGCGACGCCGTGCTGATCGGCCTGCCGCGCAGCCTGCAGCACGCGCCGTTCCCGACGTCGAACCCGCTGCACACGGTCTGGCCGAACGGCTTCAACTGCGGTGACGAGTGCCTGCTGAACGCCGTGTGGGACCAGGCCGCCGTGCAGCACCCCGACCTGTTCCCCGGCAACAAGAACCCCGGCCTGTCGACCACGCGCGACGTGATCAGCGAGATCCTCGGGCTGCGCATCGACGCCTACTCGATCATCGACCTGGCCGGGTTCCAGAGCCTGGTCGACGCGATGGGCGGCGTCGACGTCAACGTGCCGCGCGACATCCCCATCGGCGGCGGGCACAACCAGCACACCGGCGCCGAGCTGCCGATCAACGGCTACATCCGCGCCGGCCACCGGCACCTGAACGGCTACGAGGCGCTGTGGTTCTCGCGCTCGCGGTCGGGCTCGGACGACTACGACCGCATGCGCCGCCAGCGGTGCATGGTCGGCAACCTCGTCGACCAGGTCAACCCGGTGCAGCTGCTCGGCAAGTACGCCAAGCTCGCCTCGGTGCTGAAGAAGAACATCAGCACCGACATCCCGCAGGACCAGCTCAAGGCCTGGGTCGTGCTGGTGCAGCGGATGCAGAAGGGCAAGATCACCTCGCTGCCGCTGACCAACAAGGTCATCGACACGGTGAACCCCGACTTCGACGCGATCCGCGAGTACGTCAAGACCTCGCTCGAGCCGAAGAAGCGCCCCACCTCGACGTCGACCGCCACCGGCACCAGCACGCCGAAGAGCACGTCGACGCCGACCGGCGGTGCCGACGACTCGAGCACCGCGCAGGACGTCTCCAGCGTCTGCTGACGTCGGGGTCCCGGGCTGCGGCTAGGGCGTCGGCTCGACGCCCGCCGTGAGCGCCTGCGCGAGGCGTCCGGCCTGCTGCGCGTTCGTCGCGTCCGGCACCCACGTGACGGTCAGCAGCGGCCCGCGGTCGGTGTCGCGGCCTTCGACGTCGCTGTACCCGCCCGGGACGGCGTCGAGCGCGATGGTGGCGTCCCGGCTCTGCACCAGCGGGCCGTCGCCGTCGGTGATGTGCAGCGCTCCTGCCGTGCCGTCGTCCACCGTGGCGCCCGCCGACCCGGCCGCCGCCACGACCGCCTGCAGCGCCTCGGCGGTGGTGGCCTGGGCCGGCACCACGAAGGCGACCACGACGAGCGCGGCGTCCTGCTGCGGCACGGCCTGCCCGACGTCGAAGGCGTCCGGGCCGCGGTGCGTGCTGCTCCACCCGCCGGCCGGGACCGTGACCGTGAGCGGCGGGCTGAAACCTGCGGGCGAGGTGTACGTCGTCCCGGCCGTCAGGGCCAGCGGTGACTTGCCGAGCGGCAGGGCCTGCGGGCCGGACGACGGGGGCGCGGCGGTCGTGGTGGGCGACCTCGCGCCGTCCGTCGCGCCGGCGCTGCAGGCCGCGACGGCCGCCGTCGCGAGCACCGCGACGGCGGCCGCGCGGGTCCTGGTCGACATGCTCGGACCGTAGGACCGACCCGTCCCCGCCGGACAGCCCCGATGCGCGATCGAGACCGCTCCGTTCTGCGCGCGAGACCCGCAGGGCCATCAACCCGATGACGGCACAACGAGACGAATACCCACCTCGTCGAGCGATCGATCCATGACGACCGCGATGGCGACCGGGAGATGGTCGTGATCGCGACCATTCGGCGGTTGCCACGTCGGTAGACACAGATGCGAGCCACACCGGGCCTGCACGCCGCGGACGACTGATCGATCGACGCGCGGCTAGACGGTCTGGACGTCGAGAGCGCCGTCCGCGTAGGACTTGCGCAGCACCTTCTTGTCGAACTTCCCGACGCTGGTCTTGGGCACCTCGTCGATGAACGCCCACCGCTCGGGCAGCTGCCACTTGGCGACGTGCTGCGCCAGGTGGTCACGCAGCTCGGCGGCGTCGACGGTCTCGCCCTCGGCCACCACGACGGTCGCGAGCGGCCGCTCGCCCCAGCGCTCGTCTGGGACGCCGACGACGCTGGCCTCCTTGACCTTCGGGTGCGCCATCAGCGCGTTCTCGAGCTCGACCGACGAGATCCACTCGCCGCCGGACTTGATGACGTCCTTGGCCCGGTCGGTGAGCCGCAGGTAGCCGTCGGCGGTGAGCGAGCCGACGTCGCCGGTGCGCAGCCACCCGTCGTCGAACTTCGCCGGGTCGTCGTCCAGGTAGTACGAGCCGGTCACCCACGGACCCCGCACCTCGAGCTCGCCGACCTGCTCGCCGTCCCACGCGACGTCCGAGCCGTCCGGTCCGACCAACCGGCCCTGCACGAGCGGCGAGAGCCGGCCCTGCGACTGCCGGTACGACCAGCGCTCGTCGCCCTCGGAGGCCGCGGGCGGCACCGCCACCGACCCGAGCGGCGAGGTCTCGGTCATGCCCCACGCGTGGACGACGGTCACGCCGTAGCGCTCCTCGAAGGCCTTCATCAGGGCGGGCGGGCAGGCCGAGCCGCCCACGATGCACTGGGTGAGCGTCGAGACGTCGGCGTCCGGGTGGGCGTCGAGGTAGTTCAGCAGGTCGCTCCAGATCGTCGGCACGGCCGCGCTGTGCGTCACGCCGAGCTGGGCGATCATCGTGGCGAGCGGCTCGGCCTGCAAGAACCGGTCGGGCATCACCAGCGTCGCACCCGACATCAGCGCGCCGTACGGGATGCCCCAGGCGTTGGCGTGGAAGAGCGGCACGATCGACAGCAGGCGCTGGCCCTCGGCCATCTGCATCGCGCTGCCCATGCAGACCTGCATCGAGTGCAGGTAGTTCGAGCGGTGGCTGTAGACGACGCCCTTGGGGTTGCCGGTGGTGCCGGAGGTGTAGCACATGGCCGCGCCGCTGTTCTCGTCCAGCTCGGGCCAGTCGAAGGTGTCGTCCTGCGCGTCGAGCAGCTCGCGGTAGTCGTGCACCGAGCGCCCGTCGGCCCCCAGCGCCTCGCGGACGTCGTCCGGCACGGGACCGTTGACGACCACGTGCTGCACGGTCTTCAGGTGCGGCAGCAGCTTGCTGAACGGCGCCGCGAGCGAGTTGTCGACGACGACCACGAGGTCCTCGGCGTGGTTCGCGACGTAGACGAGCTGCTCGGGGAAGAGCCGGATGTTCAGCGCGTGCAGCACCGCGCCCATGCTCGGCACCGTCAGGTAGAGCTCGAGGTGCTCCTCGTTGTTCCACATGAACGTGCCGACCCGCTGGTCGCCGTCGACGCCGAGGCCGCGCAGCGCGTTGGCCAGCCGGCGGCAGTCGCGGCCGACGTCGCCGTACGTCGAGCGTCGCGCGCCGTCGCCGGTCCAGGTCACGACCTCGGACGCGGAGTGCACCGTCGTCCCGTAGCGCAGGATCTGCGAGATGAGCAGGGGCACCGGCTGCATCGTGCTCTTCATGGCCCGACTCTGCCACGGCCGCGCGCGCTGCACGAGGGTTCGGCGCGAACCCCCTACAGGCCACCCGCGGGGCTGCCGATCAGGAGTGGGTGAGCCCTTCGTCGTCCGCGCGCGCCCGGCAGCAGGCCGGTGTGCCGCGCCCGCGCGCCTCGGCGCCGGGCGCGACGGCGTCCGGCCCGGCGTCGGCCGGCACCTGGGACGCGGACGTCGCCGACCTGCTGAGCGAGGGCGTCATCGTGCACGGCGCGGACGGCCGGGTCGAGCGGGTCAACCGCGCGGCCGCCGAGCTGCTCGCCGACCACGACCTCCTGGGCCGCCAGGGGTTCGACGTCTGGGCCGGCACGCTCGGGCCGCAGGGCCGGCCGGTCACCGAGCTCGAGAACCCGCTGCGCGTGGCGCTGGCGACGGGCCAGCCGTCCGAGCGGGTCGTGGGCGTCAAGGTCGGCGGCGAGATCCGCTGGCTGACGGTGCGCGCGGTGCCGCTCGCGCAGGACGGCGCCACCACCGGCGAGCCCACGGACGACGACCCCGGTGCCCCGCGCGGCGTCGCCATGGTGCTCGTGCGCCCGCACGACGACGCCGCCGCCCAGGCCGCGGTGCGCGACCGCGACCACCTGCTCAGCGTGGCCCAGCGCATGGCCCGCCTGTCGGTGTGGCGCTACACGATCGGCGCCGAGGGCGTCGAGTGGCTGGACGGCGACGGCCGCGGCATGGGCATCGCCGGCGAGTCCAAGACCATGCAGGACTACTTCGACGGCATCCACCCCGACGACCGGCCGGCGCACGACGCCATGCTCACCTCGCTGCTCAGCGGCCAGGGGCAGGCCGAGGTCGACATCCGGTACCGGTGGGAGGAGGGCTGGCGGCACTGGCACATGTGGGCCGAGTCCGTCGTCGGCGCCGACGGCTCGATCACCGGGCTGTGGGGCACGACGCAGGAGGTCACCGACCGGCGCGAGGCCGAGGCCGCCGTCCGCCGGCTGTCGATGACCGACTCGTTGACCCTCCTGGCCAACCGCGCGCAGGCCGAGGAGCGCGTGCACGAGGCGCTCGGCCACCGGCACGGGCAGGACGGCGCCGGGCTGCTGCTCGTCGACGTCGACCGGTTCCACGCCGTCAACGACCGCCACGGCCACCCCGTCGGCGACGCGCTGCTCGTCGAGATCGGACGTCGGCTGGCCGGCGTCGACCGGCCGGGCGCCACCGCGGTGCGCATGGGCGGTGACGAGTTCGGTCTGGTGATCGAGCGGACGTCGACCCACGACGCCGCGACGATCGCGCACCAGCTGCACCACGAGCTCTCGGCGCCGTACGTCCTGCCGGGCGCGGCCGAGCCCGTCACCCCGTCGTTCAGCATCGGCGTGACGGTGGTCGATACCGGTGCCGCGGTGACGGCGTCCGACGTGTTCCGTCAGGCCGACCTGTCGGCGGCTGCGGCCAAGGCGGCCGGCGGCGACCGCGTCGTGCTCTTCGACAACGAGCTGCGCGCGCGCACGGTGACACGGCACGAGATGGAGCAGCGGCTGCGGCTCGCGCTCGGCGACAACACGGTGCTGCCGCTGTTCCAGCCGATCATCTCGCTCGGCGTCAGCTCGCTGTCCGACCGCGTGGTCGGCTGCGAGGCGCTGGCGCGCATCAACGTCGGCGGCCGGACCATCCCGCCGGTCGAGTTCGTCGGCATCGCCGAGGAGAGCGGTCTCATCGTCGACCTCGACCTCGCGGTCTTCGGCCAGGCGGTGCGCCAGGTGCTGCCCGCCGTCCCGACGCCCGGGTTCGAGATCGCGGTGAACCTCTCGCCGCTGTCGCTGCAGGTGCCGGGGCTGGTCGACCGCATCTCGGCGACGCTGGCCGCCACGCCGGTCGTCAGCGGCGACCTGCGGTTCGAGATCACCGAGGGCTCGCTGGCCGAGCCGACGCCGACGCTGGTCGAGAACCTGCGCGGGCTGCGCGACCTCGGCGGCAAGATCGGCCTCGACGACTTCGGCACCGGCTACTCGGCGCTGTCGTACCTGCGCCGCTTCGACCTGGACTTCATGAAGATCGACCGGGCGTTCGTCGCCGACGTGTGCAGCGACCGGCGCTCGGCGGCCGTGGTCAAGGCCGTCATCGAGCTGGCCCACGCGCACGACCTCACCGTCGTGGCCGAGGGCATCGAGACCGCCGACCAGCTCGAGGCGTTGCGGCACATGCAGTGCGACATGGTGCAGGGCTTCCACCTGGGCCGTCCGATGCCCGTGGACGACCTCGCCCGCCGCGCCCTCGTCTGACCCAGCGCCCCTCGCGTCACGACGCACCTGCTTGAGCAACTGGGCCAGTACGCGGCGGATGGGCCCGTGTGCTCAAGCAGGTGCGGTCGAACAGCGGGGGGTCAGGCGTCGGCGGTGGCCAGCACCTCGGCCTCGTCGAGGCTGCCGGCCTCGGGCTCGTGGTGGTCGACGTGGGCCAGGGCCCGACGTCCGCTCAGCAGGACGACGACCCCGAGCGCCGTGGCACCCGCACCGACCCAGAACGGCAGGTGGGGGCTGACGGTCTCGCCGAGCTTGCCGGCCAGCCACGGGGCGATCGCGCCGCCGCCGAAGCGCACGAAGCTGTAGGCCGCGCTCGCCGTGCCGCGCTCGACCGGTGCGGCCAGCATCACGGCCTCGGTCACCAGGGTGTTGTTGATGCCGAGGAAGACGCCCGCCACGACGACGCAGACCACCAGCACCGCGCGGCTGTCGGTGAAGACCGCCATCACCGCGAGGTCGACCGCGAAGGCGGCCAGGGCCGCGGCCACGACGGGCAGCGTGCCGAACCGGCGCTGCAGCCGCGGCGCGACGAACACCGACGCGACCGCGAGGCAGACGCCCCAGCCGAAGAAGATCAGGCCGATCGCGTGCGCGCCGAGCCCGAGCGGGAACGGCGTGTAGGCGAGCAGGGTGAAGAAGCCGAAGTTGTACAGCAGCGCGGTGATCGCCATGGTCAGCAGGCTGCGGTGGCGCAGCGCGCGGAACGGGTCGGCGAGGGACGTCGGGCGCGACGTCCGCTGCACCGGTGGCAGGAACACCGCGATGGCGACGAACGCGACCGTCATCAGCACCGCGACGCCGAAGAACGGCCCGCGCCACGAGATGTCGCCGAGCACCCCGCCGACGAGCGGCCCCGCCGCGATCCCGATGCCGAGCGCGGCCTCGTACAGGATGATCGCGCTCGCGACGCCGCCGCTGGCCGCGCCCACGATGGTGGCCAGCGCCGTGGCGATGAACAGCGCGTTGCCCAGGCCCCAGCCGCCGCGGAACCCGACGATCTCGCCGATCGTGCTCGACGAGCCGGCGAGCGCGCTGAAGACCACGATGATCGCCAGCCCGGCGAGCAGGGTGCGCTTGGCGCCGAACCGGCTCGACACCACGCCCGTCACCAGCATCGCCAGGCCGATCACGGCCATGTAGCTGGTGAACAGCAACGACACCTGGGACGGCGACGCGTGCAGGTCCTCGGCGATCGGCTTGAGGATCGGGTCGACGAGCCCGATGCCCATGAACGCGATGACGCAGGCGAAGGCGACGGCCCACACCGCGCGCGGCTGGCGCAGGATGCCGGGATCGGTGCTGGTGGCGGGGGCGGTCATGCAGGCTCCTCCTGGGGGGCTGGCTGGTGGTCGAGCAAGGACGTGAGGACCCGGACGCCGTCGTGCAGGCTGGCCAGGTCGTCGGCCGACAGCTCGCCCAGCCGCGGCGCGAGGGCGTCGGCCGCGGCCTGGCGGAACTCGGTCTGGGCGACGCGGCCGGCCGGGGTGATGCGCACGCGGACGGCGCGGGCGTCGTCGGGGTCGGCGGCGCGCTCGACCCAGCCGCGCTCCTCGAGCTTCTGCACGAGGGTCGTCGCGGTGGGCTGCGAGATCCGGTCGGCGGCGGCGATGTCGCTGATGCGCGGCTCGCCCAGGTCGCGGATCACCGCGAGGGCACGGGCGAGCGCGCGGGGGACGGACGACGGGCTCTCGCGGGCGGCGAGCCGGATCAGCCGGCTGCTGCTGACGACGAGCTCGACGGCCAGCTCACGGGGGTCGGGCGCCTGGGTCATGTCCCGAGTTTACATAGATAATCTATGCAATGCCAGTGCGGGCGCTGTCTCCCCCGTCACACGCTAGAGCCCCAGGTACTCCGACCACAGGTGCAGCAGCGCGGTCGACCGGTACGGGCGCCAGCGCTCGGACGTCGCCCGCGCCGCGGCCGGCGAGCCGTCGAGCCCGAGCCGCTCGAGCGCGCGCCGCACCGCCAGGTCGGTCGGCAGGAAGACGTCGGGGTCGCGCCGGGCGCGCAGGTCGAGGTAGTCGGCGGTCCACGGGCCGATGCCGGGCAGCGCGAGCAGCTCCTCGCGCGACGGCAGACCGCCCGCGTCGTCGACCGCGGCGGCGCAGGCCACCACCGCGCGGGCCCGGGCCGCCGGCATGGCCAGCGCGTCGTCGTCCGGCGTGAGGCGTCGGACGGCGGCCGGTGTCGGGAACAGGTGCGTCACCTCGGGGGCGTGGCGGCGCAGCCCCGTGGGCAGCCGACGTCCGGCCGCCGCGACGAGCCGACCGGTGACGGTGCGCGCACCCGCCAACGACACCTGCTGGCCGACGACCGTGCGCACCAGGGTCTCGAACGGGTCCGCGGTCCCGGGCACGCGCAGGCCCGGACGACGAGCGACCAGCGGCGCCATCAGCGGGTCGGCCGCGAGGACCCGCTCGGCCGGCCGGACGTCGGAGCCGAGGTCGAGCAGGTGCTGCAGCCGTTGCAGCGCAACGGGTTCGTCGTGGTCGTCGACGAGGTGCAGCTGGACGTCGAAGCCGCCGCGCGCTGCTCGCACCCGTGCGAGCCCGGCGCCGTGCGGCAGGTGGAGGGACGACGTCCAGGTGGCACCGTCCCAGTGCTCGACGCCCGGCACGACGTGGGCCGCGACGAAGGCCAGCAGCCGGACGCCGTCGTGCGGTCCGGTGGCCGTGAGGTGGTGGGCGCTCACCAGCGCTCCCCCGGCAGCAGGCGCAGGCGCACCGCGTCACCCGGGCGGCACTGGGCCAGCCGGTCGACGTCGGCGGCGAGCAGGACGGCGACCACCGGGTAGCCGCCGGTGACCGGGTGGTCGGCGAGCAGCACGGTGGGACGGCCGCTGGGTGGCACCTGCACCGCGCCGCGCACGACGCCCTCGGTGGGCAGCTCGTCGGTGCGGGTGCGGCGGAGCGTCGGGCCGTCGAGCACCACGGCCGTGCGGTCGGCATCGGCGGCGACCCACGGCCCGGCGGCGAGGGCGTCCAGAGCGGCGGGGCCGAACCAGTCGTCGCGTGGGCCGGCCTTGGCGCGCAACGGCTCTCGCGCTGCGGGATCGGTCAGCCAGACCACCTCGTCGACACCCGGCCAGGGGCCGACGTCCGACCCGACCGGCAGCTCGTCGCCCGAGCCCAACGGCGCGGGGCCCAGCCCGGCGAGCAGGTCGGTCGAGCGGCTGCCGAGGACGGGCTCGACGTCCAGGCCGCCGCGCACCCCGAGGTAGCAGCGCAGGCCGCGCGGTGCGGGGGCCAGCTCGACGACGTCCGCGGGCTGCAGGTGGAAGGGCGTGCCCGGCCCGACGTCGCGGGGCTCCCCCTCGCGCCCGCCCGGCAGCACCCGGACGCCGCACGGCGCGCCCGCGGTCGCGAGGTGCACCGGCGTCGTCGCCCGCAGGCGCAGCCCGCCCAGCGCGACCTCCAGCGCGGCGGCGCCCTCGGCGTTGCCCAGCAACCGGTTCACCTGGCGCAGCGAGCTGCGGTCGGCCGCGCCGGACGGGCCGACGCCGAGGTCGGCGAGACCGGGGCGGCCGAGGTCCTGCACCGTCGTGAGCGGACCGGTCGCGAGCACCTCGAGGCTCACGGCACCGCCTCGAAGCGCACGGCCCTGCCCGGCGCCAGCAGCGCGGGCGGGTCGCGGTGGAGGTCCCACAGCGGCAGGTCGGTGCGGCCGACCAGCTGCCAGCCACCCGGTGAGGCCCGCGGGTAGACCCCGCTCAGGCCGCCGGCCAGCCCGACCGCCCCCGGGTCGACGCGCGGCCGCGGGTGGTCGCGCCGCGGCACGTCGAGGCGCGGATCGCCACCGGCCAGGTAGGCGAACCCGGGCGCGAAACCCATGAACGCGACGGTCCACGCGGTGCCGGTGTGGGCGGCGACCACCTCGTCGCGGCTCAGCCCGGTGAGCTCGGCGACGGCGTCCAAGTCGGGGCCGTCGTAGCGAACCGGTACGACGACCGGCTCGCGCCGCGCTGCCGGTCCGCCGGACGACGGCCGGTCGGCTGCCGCCCGGACGGCGCGAGCCACGGCGGCGAGGTCGGTGCCCGGCCGCACCCGCACCAGCACCGAGCGCGCTCCTGGCACGAGGTCGACGACCCCGGGCGGCGGCGCAGCGACCAGCGCGCGGTGCAGGTCGCGGGCGGTCCCGAGATCGGGAAGGTCTGCGACGACGCCGGCGTCGCCGACCGCTCGCAGCACCAGCTCGGTCACCCGTTCTCGCAGAACGGCTCCAGGTCGAACCCGGTCTCGGCCAGCGCCGAGCGCACCGCCCGGGCGAGCCCGACCGCGCCAGCGGAGTCGCCATGGAGGCAGATCGAGCCGACCGCGACCTCGACCGCGCCTCCGGACGCCGTTGTCACGGGTCCACCCCGGGCGAGGGCCAGCGCCTGCGCGACGACCGTGCCGACGTCCGGGTGCACCGCACCGGGCTGGTCGCGCGGCACCAGCAGCCCGTCGTCGCCGTACGCGCGGTCGGCGAAACCCTCTGCGACGCAGCGCAAGCCGGCCGTCTCCGCGGCCTGAAGCAGCAGCGACCCCGGCCACCCCAGCACGACGAGCTCGGGGTCGACCCGTCGCACCGCCTCGACCACGGCCTGCGCCTGCCCCTCGTGCCGGGTCGTCGCGTGGTACAGCGCGCCGTGCGGCTTGACGTAGCGCACGACCGAGCCGGCGGCCCGCGAGATCCCTTGCAGCGCACCGATCTGGTACACGACGTCGGCCACCAGGTCGTGGGGCGCGACGTCCACGAACCGTCGTCCGAACCCGGCGAGGTCGCGGTAGCCGACCTGGGCGCCGACGACGACCCCGCGGCGCGCGGCCCCCTCGCACACGCGCAGCAGGGTCGTCGGGTCGCCGGCGTGGAAGCCGCAGGCGACGTTGGCGCTGGTGACGACGTCGAGCAGCTCGTCGTCGTCGCCGAGGGTCCAGCGCCCGAAGCCCTCGCCGAGGTCGCAGTTCAGGTCGACGGACGGCACCGGGCCAGTCTGGCAGCGCTCAGACGGTGGCGGGGAAGGAGACGCCCACGCCACCCCGCGTGGTGGCGCCGTAGCGGGTCTTGGCCGCCTCGAGGTCGAGCGGCGCGGTGGTCATCGTGAGGTCGTCGGTGATCAGGTCGGCGGGCACCAGCCACGAGACCTCGAACTCGATGCCGTCGGGGTCCTTCGCGTACAGGGCCTTGGTGGTGCCGTGGTCGGACGCGCCGACGAGGGCGCCGAGCTCCTGCAGCACCCCGGCCACGCGCTCCAGCTCGTCGAGCGTGTCGACCTCCCAGGCCAGGTGGTACAGCCCCACCGTGGTGCGACCGGCGCCGGACGCACCGGCGGCCTCGCCCACCTGGAACAGGCCGAGGTCGTGGTCGTTCTGGCTGGCGGCCGCCTGCAGGAAGGCGGCGCCGGGCAGCTCGGCCTTGACCCGGAAGTCGAGGGCGTCGCGGTAGAAGGCGACGCTGCGCTCGACGTCGCGGACGAACAGGACGGCGTGGTTGAGGCGGGTGACCGGCATGGCGTGCTCCTGGGTTGCTGTTGAACTTTCAACTACTGTAGCACGCGAGCCGAAGGAAGGGAACCGGCCGGCCGCTACGGGGTGACGGCGAGGAAGAGGAACGAGCCGAAGACCACCAGGTGCACCGCGCCCTGCAGCACGGTCGCACGCCCCATCACGGTGGTCAGGATGCTGATGACGATGGTGAGCGCGACCAGCACCATCTCCTTGGGACCCAGCCCCAGCTGCAGCGGGCCCTCGAGCCAGATCGACGCCAGACCGATCGTCGGGATGGTCAGGCCGATGCTCGCCAGCGCCGAGCCCAGCGCGAGGTTGAGGCTGTTCTGCACCCGGTTGCGGGCGGCCGCCCGGACGGCGGCCACCGTCTCGGGCGCCAGCACCAGCAGCGCGATGACGACGCCGACGACGGCCTCGGGCGCGCCCGCGCTCTCGACGGCGTCCTCGATCGAGGGCGACGCCGTCTTGGCCAGCCCGACCACCGCCACCAGGCAGGCGACCATCAGGCCGAGGCTGATCAGGGCGGTGCGCGGCGTGACCAGCGCGGCGTGGTGCTCGTCCTCGTCGGTGTCGGGGTCGTCGTCCTCGATCGGCAGGAAGTAGTCGCGGTGCCGCACCGTCTGGACGAACACGAACGTGCCGTACAGCGTCAGGGACGCGATGCCGGCGAAGGCCAGCTGCGCGCCCGAGAACGTCGGGCCGGACGACGAGGTGGTGAACGTCGGCAGCACCAGGCTCAGGGTCGCCACGGCGCTCAGCGTCGCGACGGCGCCGGCGACGCCCTCGGGCCGGAACGTCAGCACCTGGTGCCGCACGGCGCCGACCAGCAGGCACAGGCCGACCACCCCGTTGCCGGCGATCATGAACGCCGAGAACACGGTGTCGCGGGCCAGGGACGCCGACTTCTCGGGACTCGACACCATCAGGGCGACGATCAGGCCGACCTCGATGACGGTGACGGCGATCGCCAGGATCAGGGTGCCGAAGGGCTCGCCGACCTTGTGCGCGACGACCTCCGCGTGGTGCACGGCGGCCAGCACAGCAGCGACCAGGCCGATGCCGACGACCGCCAGCAGGACGCCGCCGACGTCCCGGCCCCAGGCCGCCACGAGCAGCACGACGGCCACCGGCGGGACCACGAGGCTCCAGCGCGGCAAGGTCATCACAGGCGCGGCCTCCACCGCTCCACCCTAACCGCGGCTAGGAGGTCGGCCGGACCGTGCCGCGCAGGTGCTCCGTGCGACGGGCGCCCCCGCGGGACGGTGACGCGAGCTGGACGTCGTAGCCGCCGTCCGCGGGACGCGTGCGCAGCTCGACGGTGCTGGGCAGCAGCACCGGACGTCGGAACTCCACCTCGGCGACCTGCGCCTCGGGGGTCCACGACTCCAGGGCGGACAGGCAGCGCGCCATGGTCCACATGCCGTGCGCGATGGCCCGCGGGAAGCCGAAAGCCTTGGCGGTCAACGGGTTGAGGTGGATCGGGTTCACGTCACCGCTGACGGCGGCGTACCGGCGTCCGAGGTCCTTGGGCAGCCTGAACCGGGCCGCCGGCACGACGTCGTCCGGGAACGTGACCGGTGGAGAGGTCTCGCCGTCGGTCGCACCCTCGCCGCCGGACGGCGGCGCACCCTTGGCCAGGTAGGTGCTGCGGCCGCGCCACACCAGCTCGCCGTCGACGCTCGCGGTGCCGACGAGGTCGACCTGCCGTCCGCGCGGGTGCGGGCGCAGGTGCTCGGCCCGTATGGCGAGGTCGAGCCGCTCCTCGGCCGTCACCGGCCGCAGCACCTCGATCCGCTGGCCGACGTGCACGACGCCGGGCAGCGGCAGCGGGTACTCGGGCTCGGCCATCAGCGTCAGCTGCAGCCCGAACGTCAGCACGTGCACGTACGTCGAGGGCAGCGCGTCCCGGACGGCGAAACCGCAGACCCGGTCGTAGGCGGCCAGGTGGTCGCGGTCGACGGCGACTCCGCGGCGCACCACCTCGACGTCCGGCACGGACCCGCCCCGCCCGGCCGCCGTGGCCGTCGCACGGGTCATGAGCACCGCGAGGTGCGGATCGCGCTCGAGGGTGATGGTGCGCACCGGTCAGGCCCCCAGCAGGCTCTGGCCGCAGACGCGCAGCACCTGGCCAGTGACGCCGGCGCTTCCGGGCTCGGCGAACCACGCGACGGTCTCGGCGACGTCGACGGTGCGGCCGCCCTGGCTCAGGCTGTTGATCCGGCGTCCGACCTCGCGGGTGGCGAAGGGGATGCGCGCCGTCATCTCGGTCTCGACGAAGCCCGGTGCCACCGCGTTGTAGGTGATCCCGCGCTCGGCGACCTGGCGGGCTCGAGCCTGCACCATGCCGATGACGCCGGCCTTGCTCGCGGCGTAGTTGGTCTGGCCGCGGTTGCCCGCGATGCCGCTCGTCGACGACAGGCAGACGACGCGACCGCCGTCGGCCAGCCCGCGCTCGCCGAGCAGGACGTCGTCGATGCGCAGCTGCGCCTCGAGGTTGACCGCCAGCACGCTCCCCCAGCGGTCGGCGTCGGTGTTGACGAAGAGCTTGTCGCGCGTGATGCCGGCGTTGTGCACCACGACGTCCAGGCCGCCGTGCCGGTCGTGCGCGTGGTCGGCGATCCGGCGTCCGGCGTCGGCGGCCGTGACGTCGAGCTGCAGTGCGGTGCCGCCGACGCGGTTGGCGGTGCGCGCGAGGGCGTCACCGGCCGCCGGCACGTCGACCGCGACCACAGTGGCGCCAGCGCGGGCGAGGACGTCCGCGATCGACGCACCGATGCCGCGTGCCGCGCCGGTGACGACGGAGACCATGCCCTGCAACGGTTTCGTCGGGTCGGAGGCGTCGGCGGCGTGCGCGCGGCGCGGGACGTCGACCTGCACGACCTGCCCGTCGACGTACGCCGAGCGGGACGACAGCAGGAAGCGCAGGGTCGAGCCGGCGTGGTCGTCCGCGCCCTCGGCGACCAGCACCAGGTCGGCCGTGGCACCGGCCCGCAGCTCCTTGCCGACCGAGCGCACGATCCCCTCGAGCGCCCGCTGGGCGGCGGCGTGGGCGGGGTCGTCGACCTGCTCCGGCGGGCGACCGACCACGACGACGCGGGACGACGGCCGCAGCCGCTTGAGCGCGGGGGCGACGACCGCCCTCAGGTGCTCGAGGTCGGCCGGGGTCGTCGCGCCGGTGGCGTCGTAGACCACCGCACCCAGCTTCTCGTCGTCCGAGGTCGTGGTGGTGGCCCCGGCGTCGGCGAGCACGCGGGCGATGACGTCGAGCGGTGCGCCGCTGCGGGCGGCGACGAGGGCCGGGCCGACCAGCAGGTCCTGGCCCGGCTCGTACCGGCGCAGCGCGACCGGCTGCGGCAGGCCCAGCCGGCGCGAGAGGGTGCGCCCGAACCCGCCGCTGACGAAGTCGGTGTAGCGGTCGGTGGTGGTCACGCGGCCTCCAGGATCGCGACGACGCCCTGCCCGCCGGCGGCGCAGATCGAGATCAGCCCACGGCCAGACCCCTTCTCGTGCAGCTGCTTCGCGAGCGAGGCGACGATGCGGCCACCGGTGGCCGCGAACGGGTGGCCCGCCGCCAGCGACGAGCCGTTGACGTTGAGCTTGCTGCGGTCGACCGGACCCAGCGGGGCGTCGAGCCCGAGCCGGTCGCGGCAGAACGTCTCGCTCTCCCACGCCGCGAGCGTCGACAGCACCGTGGCGGCGAACGCCTCGTGGATCTCGTAGAAGTCGAAGTCCTGCAGCGCCAGGCCCTGCCGCTCGAGCAGCCGCGCGACGGCGTACGCGGGCGCCATCAGCAGCCCCTCGCCGCCGTGCACGTAGTCGACGGCGGCGGTCTCGGCGTCGACCACGTGGGCCAGCACCGGCAGGCGGCGCTCGGCCGCCCACTCGTCGCTGGCGAGCAGCACCGCGCTCGCGCCGTCCGAGAGCGGCGTGGAGTTGCCCGCCGTCATGGTGGCGTCCGGGCCCTCGCCGAACACCGGCTCCAGCTTCGCCAGCTTCTCGACGCTGGAGTCGGGGCGCAGGTTCTGGTCTCGCGTCTGGCCCTGGTAGGCGGTGACGAGGTCGTCCATGAAGCCGCGGTCGTAGGCGGCCGCGAGGTGGTGGTGGCTGGCCGCGGTCAGCTCGTCCTGCGCCTCGCGCGTGATGCCCCACTCGGCGGCCGTGATCGCCATGTGGTCGCCCATCGACAGGCCGGTGCGCGGCTCGCCGTTGCGCGGGATCTCGGGCACGACCTGGCCGGGACGCAGGTGCGAGACCGCCTTCAGCCGCTGGCCGAGGGTGCGGGCGCGGTTGAGCTCGAGCAGCGTCTGGCGCAGCCCCTCGTTGACGGCGATGGGGGCATCGCTGGCGCTGTCGACACCGCCGGCGATGCCCGACTCGACCTGGCCGAGCGCGATCTTGTTGGCCACCAGCACCGCGGCCTCGAGGCCCGTGCCGCACGCCTGCTGGACGTCGTACGCCGGCGTCCAGGCCGACAGCCGCGATCCGAGCACCGCCTCGCGGGTGAGGTTGAAGTCGCGGCTGTGCTTCAGGACCGCGCCGGCGGCGACCTCGCCGACCCGCTCGTCGGCCAGCCCGAAGCGGGCGACCAGACCGTCGAGGGCGGCGGTGAGCATGTCCTGGTTGCTGACGCGGGAGTAGGGGCCGTTCGCGCGCGCGAACGGGATGCGGTTGCCGCCGACGACGGCGGCTCGGCGCGGTGAGGCCATGGGAGGAGCACCTTTCGGACGACGGGTGGCCGGCTCGGGAGCCGGTCGGGTTGTGCCTGATACCGACAGTAGCAGGAACTTCGAGTACCTGATACCTTGAGTTCCGTGAAGCCCGCGCCCAGCACCTCCACCCGCCCCGGCGCCGCGCGCCCGGACGGACGGGACACCCGCTGGGCGGCCCACCGCCGCGAGCGCCGGCTCGAGCTGGTCGAGGCCACGCTGCGCGCGGTGCGGCGGCACGGCGCCACCGTCGGCATGGACGAGATCGCCGCCGAGGCCGGGACCAGCAAGACCGTGCTGTACCGCCACTTCGGCGACAAGGCCGGCCTCTACCTCGCCGTCGTCGAGTCGGTCGACCGGCTGATCGTCGGCGACCTCGAGCACGCGCTGGGCACGGCCGCCGACCGCACCGCGCGCGATCGCGACGACGAGCGGGCGACCACGGCCGCCCTCGCGCACGACCCCGAGCTGGTGGTCGAGGCCGCGGTCGACGCCTACCTCGCGCTGGTCGAGAAGGACCCCGAGGTCTACCGCTTCGTCGTCACGCACCCGCTGCTCGACCGGCCGATGGGCGACGACCCGGTCACCGGCCTGACGAGCCGCATCGGCGACCAGCTGGCCGCGCTGTTCGCCCAGGGGCTCACCGAGGCCGGGCGCGAGAGCGCCGCTGCCGGTGCCCTCGCCCACGGCGTCGTGGGCCTGGTGCGGGCCGCCGCCGACCACTGGCTCGCCTCACCAGACCCGTTGCCCCGCAAGGACCTCGCCCGCCAGCTCAGCGCTCTGATCGGTGGCGGGCTGACCGCCGTCCTCGAACCCCCGGAGGGATCATGACGACCACCACGCCCCGCAGCACCCAGCCCGCCGCCGACGTCCCGGCGGCCACCCCGCCGTCGACCCCCGGGCCCACGACGACGACGTCCGAGACGGTCAGCGCGCTGCGCTCGTCGCTCGGCGGGCGGTGGGCGCACGTGCGCGACCGCGCCCGCACCGAGTTCGACGCCGACGCGCTGCTGCCCGACCCGAGCCTGTCGCTCGAGGAGCAGCGCGCCCGGGTCGCCGAGCAGATGGCGATGCTGGCCGCGAGCGACCACGCGCGCAACGGGTTCCCGGTGTCGGTCGGGGGCACGAACGACATCGGGGCGTCCGTGACGGCGTTCGAGATGCTCGGCCACACCGACCTGTCGCTGCTGGTGAAGGCGGGCGTGCACTGGGGCCTGTTCGGCGGCGCGGTCACCAACCTCGGCACCGAGCGCCACCACGAGCAGTACCTCCCCGCGATCATCAGCCTGGAGCTGCCGGGCTGCTTCGCCATGACCGAGACCGGGCACGGCAGCGACGTGCAGTCCATCGGCACGACGGCGACGTACGACGCCGAGACCGACGAGCTCGTCGTCCACACCCCCGACACCGCGTCGCGCAAGGACTACATCGGCGGCGCAGCCCGCGACGCCCGCATGGCGGTGGTCTTCGCCCAGCTCGTCACCGGCACCGCCGACGACCCGCAGCACCACGGGGTGCACGGGGTGCTGGTGCCGCTGCGCGACGAGAGCGGCGCGACGCTGCCCGGCGTCACGGCGGAGGACTGCGGCCCGAAGATGGGCCTCAACGGCGTCGACAACGGCCGGCTGTCGTTCGACCAGGTGCGCGTGCCGCGCACCAACCTGCTCAACCGCTACGGCGACGTCGACGAGCACGGCACGTACACGAGCCCGATCGACAACCAGAACCGCCGCTTCTTCACCATGCTCGGCACGTTGGTGCGCGGGCGGATCAGCGTCGCCGGGGGTGCCGGTGCTGCCACCCGCACCGCGCTCTCGATCGCGCTGCGGTACGCCGAGCGGCGCACGCAGTTCGCGGCCCCCGGCTCGGACGACGAGGTGACGCTGCTCGACTACCGCACCCACCAGCGGCGGCTGCTGCCCGCACTGGCCACGAGCTACGCGCTCGCCTACGCGCAGAACGACCTCGTGGCGATGATGCACGACGTCCAGACTGCCGAGGAGCCGGACGAGCTGGCCCAGCGCGAGCTCGAGTCGCTCGCCGCCGGGGTGAAGGTGCTCGCCACCTGGCACGCGACCCGCACCATCCAGGAGTGCCGCGAGGCGTGCGGCGGCGCGGGGTACCTCGCCGAGAACCGCATCCCCTCGCTCAAGGCCGACACCGACGTCTTCACGACCTTCGAGGGCGACAACACCGTGCTGCTGCAGCTCGTGGCCAAGGGCCTGCTGACCAGCTACCGCGACGCCTTCGGCGACCTCGACACCTTCGGCACCATGCGGTTCGTGGCTCGCCAGGTGGCGGCGACCGTCGCCGAGCGGACGTCGGCGCGCACCCTCGCGATGCGCCTGGTCGACGCCGCCCCGCGCCGCCGGGACGACGAGGGCGACCTGCTCGACCGCAGCGTGCAGCTGCGGCTGCTGGCCGACCGCGAGCAGCACGTCCTCGACGGTCTCGCCCGCCGGATGCGCGCTGCTGCCAAGCCCGGCGCCGACCTGTTCGCGGTCTTCAACGGCGCGCAGGACCACGTCGTCGAGGCGGCCCGCGCCCACGTCGAGCGCGTCGTCCTGGAGTCGTTCGTCGCCGCGGTCGAGCGGTGCACCGAGCCCGGCGCGCGGGCGCTGCTCGAGCAGGTGTGCACGCTGCACGTGCTGAGCGGGCTCGAGCGCGACCGCGCCTGGTACGTCGAGCACGGGCGGTTGACGCCGGCGCGCAGCAAGACGATCACCGCGCTGGTGAACGCCACCTGCGAGCGCCTGCGCCCGCACGCGACGGACCTCGTCGACGGCTTCGGCATCCCCGACGCCTGGCTCGGCGCCCCCATCGCCACCCGCCCCTAACCCACTGGCCGCACCTTGGCTGTCCGCCGTCCCCCTCCGGCACCTTCTTGAGAAGACGGCCTCATCCGACGCGAATGGGGCCGTCTTCTCAAGAAGGTGCCGACGGACGACCGCACCTCGGTCCCCACGTGCGGTCCTGGCGTTGCACGGGCAAGTTCTGGGGAGTTCGCCGTTCCAGCGGCGCCACGACGGCGAATTCCCCAGAAGGTGCCCTGGCGGGCGCCCCCCGCTGGTCGTCCGGATGGTGGGACGAGGGGTCCGGGTGTTGACGCGCCCCGGACGGCGGTCCCACCATCAGAACCATGGCAGAGGTCCAGCCCCGCGAGCTCGTCGTGCGCCGGCACGTCGACCTCATGCGGCTGTGCAGCGCTGCGTGTCGTCCCGCTCACGCCTGACGACCACCCAGCCACCCGCCGTTCCGCCCTCGAGCGCGGTCGCACGGCACGCCACAGGAAGCACCCGCCATGACCCTCGTCGCGACCCCTCGCACGACCCCTGACCGCTACCAGACCGCCCACGACCTCGCGGTGCTGGTGCGCCGCATCGCCAGCCAGCCGCAGCTGTGGCGCCCGAAGATCCGCTTCACGAAGGACCGCTACTGGACCCGCCTGCCCGCCCCGGCCGGCGTCGACGTCTGGCTGCTCACCTGGCTGCCCAGCCAGGGCACCGACCTGCACGACCACGGCGAGGCGGCCGCCGCGTTCGCCGTCGTCGAGGGCGCGCTGACCGAGGTGCGCGCGGACGACGTCCTCGGCATCTGGTCGACCACGCTGCACGCGCCCGCGGTGCGCGTCGTCGAGCCCGGCATCGTGCACGACGTGCGCAACGACCTCAGCAAGCCCGCGGTCAGCATCCACGCGTACGGGCCGCAGCTGCAGCGCATGACCTACTACGACGTGGACGACGCCGGCTCGCTGGTCGAGCAGCGCACCGTCTGGACCCAGGAGCCCGAGCTCGAGGCGGGGTTGTGAGCGCACCGGCCCTGGCCGCGCCGGCGGTGGCCGCGCACCGCACCATCGCCGACGTCCTGGCGCGCGCTCGCGAGCAGTTCACCCGGCTCACCCCGCACGAGGCGCACCGCGAGCAGGTCGCGGGCGCCGTGCTGGTCGACATCCGTCCGGCGGCCCAGCGGGCGGTCGAGGGCGAGGTGCCGGGCGCGCTGCTGGTCGAGCGCAACGTGCTGGAGTGGCGCTTCGACCCGAGCAGCGACGCCAGGCTGCCGCAGGCCACCGGGCACGACGTGCGGGTGGTCGTCCTGTGCTCGGAGGGCTACACGTCGAGCCTGGCCGCGGCGGCGCTGGTCGAGCTCGGCCTGCACCGGGCGACGGACGTCGAGGGCGGCTTCCTCGCGTGGCGCGCCCTGGGGCTGCCCACCACCGGGTGACCGGCGGCCGGCGGCCAGGTGGCATGCTCGGCGGACGCGCCCGACGTCGTCCGCAGGAGGTCCGCATGTCCATCGGCAGCTCGGTCGCCGACCAGTTCCCCGACGGCGTCTTCGGCGTCGTCGGCGACACCATCGGGCTGACCGTCGACGAGCTCACCGGCGACGTCATGCGGGTGCGCTGGAACGTCGTCCCGGCCGTTCACCAGCCAGCGGGCATCCTGCACGGCGGCATCCACGCCTGGATCCACGAGACCGTCGCGAGCGTGGCGGCCACCGTGTGGTTCGGCGACCAGGGGCAGGTCGTCGGCGTCTCGAACCAGACCGACTTCTACCGCGCCGTGCGCGAGGGCGAGCTGACGTCCGTCGGGACGCCGATCCACCGCGGCCGCTCGCAGCAGGTCTGGGTGGTCGAGACGCGCGACAGCGGCGACCGGCTGGTGGCGCGCGGGCAGGTGCGCCTGCAGAACCTCGCCGGCCGCGGCTGAGGAGGGCCACCGTGACCGAGCTCGCCGACGTCTTCGTCCTCGACGCCGTCCGGACGCCGTTCGGCCGGTACGGCGGGGCCCTGGCCGGGGTGCGGCCGGACGACCTGGCCGCGCACGTCCTGCGGGCGCTCGCGGACCGCTCCCCCGACCTCGACCCGGCCCGCGTCGACGACGTCCTGCTCGGCGACGCGAACGGCGCCGGCGAGGACAACCGGGACGTCGCGCGGATGGCCGTGCTGCTCGCGGGCTGGCCGACGTCCGTGCCGGGCGCGACCGTGAACCGGTTGTGCGGCAGCGGTCTCGAGGCCGCGATCCAGGCCCGTCGCGCCATCGCGACCGGCGACGCCGACCTCGTCGTGGCCGGTGGCGTCGAGTCGATGAGCCGGGCGCCGTGGGTGCTGCCGAAGCCGTCGACGCCGTACCCGCGCGGGCACGAGACGCTGCACTCGACGACGCTCGGCTGGCGGATGGTGAACCCCGAGATGCCCGGCGCGTGGACGACCAGCCTCGGCGAGAGCACCGAGCACCTGGCCGACCTGCACGGCATCGGTCGCGAGGCGCAGGACGCCTTCGCCGCCCGCAGCCACCAGCTGGCGCACGCCGCGTGGGAGGCCGGCCGCTACGAGGCCGAGGTCGTGGCGGTGCCCGGCACCGACCTCGAGCGCGACGAGTCGATCCGCGCCACCTCCACCCCGGAGAAGCTGGCGACGCTCGCTCCCGTGTTCCGCGAGGGCGGCACGGTCACCGCCGGCAACGCCTCCCCGCTGAACGACGGCGCGAGCGCGCTGCTGCTCGGTTCCGCGGCCGGGGCGCGGGCCGCCGGCCGCGAGCCCATCGCCCGGGTGGTGTCGTCCGGCGTCAGCGGCGTCGACCCCGACGTGTTCGGCATCGGCCCCGTGCAGGCGGCCGAGACGGCGCTGGCCCGCGCCGGCATCGGCTGGGGCGACCTGGTGCAGGTCGAGCTCAACGAGGCCTTCGCGGCCCAGTCGCTCGCGTGCCTGGCCGCGTGGGACGGGCTCGACCCCGACGTCGTGAACCCGGACGGCGGCGCCATCGCGCTCGGCCACCCGCTCGGCGCCTCGGGCGGCCGCGTGCTCGGCCACCTCGCGCACGGCCTGCGGGCCCGGGGCGGCGGCTTCGGCCTGGCCGCCCTCTGCATCGGCGTCGGGCAGGGCGTCGCCGTCGTCCTGGAGGCCTGAGCCCTCCGCCGCCCCGGCTAGGGTGACGCCACCACCGCACGGATGACGAGGGAGACAGACGTGGACAAGGTCGTGGCGAGCGCCGCGGAGGCCGTCGCCGACGTGCAGGACGGCGCCAGCCTGGCGGTCGGCGGGTTCGGGCTCTGCGGCATCCCGTCGGTGCTCATCGACGCGTTGCTCGAGGGCGGCGCCAAGGACCTGCAGGTGGTCTCGAACAACTGCGGCGTCGACGGCGTGGGCCTCGGCGTGCTGCTGGGCGCCGGGCGGATCAACCGCGTGACGGCGTCGTACGTCGGCGAGAACAAGGAGTTCGCCCGCCAGTACCTCGCCGGCGAGCTCGAGGTCGAGCTCACGCCGCAGGGCACGCTGGCCGAGAAGCTGCGCGCCGGGGGCGCCGGGATCGCGGCGTTCTACACCCCCACCGGCGTGGGCACGCAGATCGCCGAGGGCGGGCTGCCGTGGCGCTACAGCAGCGACGGCGAGGTCGCGAAGGCGTCGCCGCCCAAGGAGGTCCGGCCGTTCGAGGTCGCGGGCGAGACGCGCGAGTTCGTCCTCGAGGAGTCGATCGTCACCGACTTCGCGCTGGTGCGTGCCGCGGTCGGCGACCGGCACGGCAACCTCGTGTTCCACGAGTCCGCGCGCAACTTCAACCCGGTCGTCGCGATGGCCGGCCGGGTCACCGTCGCCGAGGTCGAGCGGCTGGTCGAGCCGGGCGAGATCGACCCGGACGACGTCCAGCTCCCCGGCGTCTACGTGCACCGGGTGGTCGCGCTGACGCCCGAGCAGGCCGCAGACAAGCGGATCGAGAAGCGCACCGTCCGCGCCGCCGCCGAGCCCGTGCCGAACCAGGAGGCCTGACATGCCGCTGACCCGCGACCAGATGGCCGCCCGTGCAGCCCGCGAGCTGAGCGACGGCTCCTACGTCAACCTCGGGATCGGCCTGCCCACGCTGATCCCCAACCACCTGCCGGACGGCGTGCACGTCGTCCTGCAGTCCGAGAACGGGATCCTCGGCGTCGGCGCCTACCCGACCGAGGACGCCGTCGACCCCGACCTGATCAACGCCGGCAAGGAGACCGTGACGGTGCAGGCCGGCTCGTCGTACTTCGACTCGGCCCTGAGCTTCGGCATGATCCGCGGCGGCAAGATCGACGCCGCGGTGCTGGGCGCGATGCAGGTGTCGACGTCCGGCGACATCGCCAACTGGATGATCCCCGGCAAGATGGTCAAGGGCATGGGCGGCGCGATGGACCTCGTCCACGGCGCCAAGAAGGTCATCGTGCTGATGGAGCACGTCGCCAAGGACGGCAGCCCCAAGCTGCTCGCCGCCTGCGACCTCCCGCTCACCGGCAAGGGCGTGGTCGACCGGGTCGTCACGGACCTCGCCGTGCTGGACGTCGCCGGCGACCACTTCGCGCTCGTCGAGCTCGCCGAGGGCGTCACCCTCGAGCAGGTGCAGGACGCGACCGGCGCCCCGGTCGTGGCCGGCCCCTGAGAGACTGGTCGCCATGAGCACGCGCATCGCCGTCGTCGGCACCGGGTACGTCGGCCTCTCCCTCGCGGTCCTGCTGGCCCAGCGGCACCACGTCGTGGCGCTGGACGTCGACGAGGCCCGGGTCGAGGGCCTCAAGGCCGGCCGCAGCCCGATCACCGACGAGGGCATCCAGACGTTCCTGGCCGAGCACGAGCTCGACGCCACCTGGACGACGGACCCGGCCGAGGCCTACGAGGGCGCGCAGTTCGTGGTGATCGCGACGCCGACGAACTACGACCCCGAGACCAACTACTTCGACACCAGCACCGTCGAGGGCGTGGTCGCCGACGTCACGAAGCACAACCCGGACGCCGTCATGGTCATCAAGTCGACCATCCCGGTGGGCTTCACCGCGGATCTCGTCGCCCGCACCGGCGCCCGCGTCATCTTCAGCCCGGAGTTCCTGCGCGAGGGCAAGGCGCTGCACGACAACCTGCACCCCTCCCGCATCGTCGTCGGCGACCGCAGCGAGCGCGGTGCCGAGTTCGCCGAGCTGCTGCGCGAGGCGGCGCTCGACCCCGACGTGCCGGTGCTGCTCACCGACAGCACCGAGGCCGAGGCCATCAAGCTCTTCGCCAACACCTACCTGGCGATGCGCGTCGCGTTCTTCAACGAGCTCGACACCTTCTCGGCCACCCACGGCCTCGACCCGCGCCAGGTCATCGACGGCGTCGGGCTCGACCCGCGCATCGGCACGCACTACAACAACCCGTCGTTCGGGTACGGCGGCTACTGCCTGCCCAAGGACACCAAGCAGCTGCTGGCCAACTACCGCGACGTCCCGCAGAACCTCATCGAGGCGATCGTCAACGCCAACAGCACCCGCAAGGACTGGATCGCCTCCGACGTCCTGCGCCGTCGTCCCTCCGTCGTGGGCATCCACCGGCTGATCATGAAGTCCGAGAGCGACAACTTCCGGTCGAGCAGCGTGCAGGGCATCATGAAGCGCATCAAGGCCAAGGGCGTCGAGGTCGTGGTGTACGAGCCCGAGCTGCACGACGACCACTTCTTCGGCTCGCGGGTGATCCGCGACCTGGCCGAGTTCAACGAGCTGTGCGACGTGATCGTCGCCAACCGCATGGTGCACGAGCTGGAGCCGGTGGCCGAGAAGGTCTACACCCGGGACCTGTTCGGCGGCGACGCCTGACGCGTGGCAGGCTGGCGCCATGCGCGCCACCCTCATCCACGGCACCCGTGACATCCGGCTCGAGGACGTCCCCGACCCGACCGTGCAGCTGCCGGGCGACGCCGTCGTCCGCGTGGTCGCCTCGTGCGTCTGCGGTTCCGACCTCTGGCCCTACCGCGGCGTGCGCGAGGTCAAGCGCGCGACCCGCATCGGCCACGAGTTCGTCGGCGTCGTCGAGGCGGTCGGCAGCGACGTCTCGACGGTGCGCGTGGGCGACTTCGTCATCGCGCCGTTCGCCCTGAGCGACGGCACGTGCCCCCACTGCCGCAACGGGATCCAGACCTCCTGCGACAACGGCCAGTGGTGGGGCAGCGAGGACGACGACGGCCGGATGATCGACGGCGGGCAGGGCGAGCTGGTGCGCGTGCCGATGGCCGACGGCACGCTCGTCGCCACGCCGGAGATGCCGGACGACGCCCTCGTGCCCTCGCTGCTCACGCTGTCGGACGTCATGGGCACGGGACACCACGCCGCGCTCTCGGCCGACGTCGGCCGCGGCCAGACCGTCGCGGTGGTCGGTGACGGCGCGGTCGGGCTCTGCGCCGTCCTCGCCGCCAAGCGCCTCGGCGCCGAGCGGGTCATCGCGATGTCGCGGCACGCCGACCGCCAGGCGCTCGCCCGGGCCTTCGGTGCCGACGAGATCGTCGAGGAGCGCGGCGACGAGGGCGTCGAGCGGATCGAGGAGCTCACCCGTGGCGTCGGAGCCGACGCGGTGCTGGAGTGCGTCGGCACCAAGGAGTCGATGGCGCAGGCGATCGACTCGACGCGACCCGGCGGTCGCGTCGGCTACGTGGGCGTCCCCGCCGGCGGGCCCGAGCTGCCCATCGGCCAGCTCTTCTCGTCGAACGTCTCCGTCGGCGGCGGCGTCGCGCCGGTGCGCGCCTACCTGCCCGAGCTGCTCGCCGACGTCTGGTCGGGGGCGATCGACCCGGGTCGCGTCTTCGACCGGACGTTCGCGCTGGCGGACATCGCCGAGGCCTACCGGGCCATGGACGAGCGGACGACGGTCAAGGCGTTCGTCCAGCCCTGACGTCCCAGCCGGGCCGGCTACTCGCCGGTGGTGCCGTCGACGGCCTCGCGCACGATGTCGGCGTGGCCGTTGTGCCGCGCGTACTCCTCGACCATGTGCACCAGCACCCAGCGCAGCGAGACGTGCTCGCCCCACTTCTGGTGCAAGCCTGTGACGTCGAGGGACGGCGCCGCGTCGGTGATCTCGCGGGCACGGGCCACCTCGTGCCGCCACGCCGCCCACGCCTCCTCGACCGACCCCGCCGGCTCGTAGGCGGCCTGGAAGTCGCGCTCGTCCGACCAGACCAGCCCGACGTCCTCGCCGTCGAGCACCCGGCGGAACCAGGTGCGCTCGACCTCGGCCAGGTGCCGCACCAGCCCGAGCAGCGACAGGGTCGAGGGCGCCGCCGCCCGCTGGCGCAGCTGGTCGTCGTCGAGCCCGGCGCACTTGTGCTCGAGCGTGGCACGGTGCCAGTCGAGGAAGGTGGTGAGCGTCGTCCGCTCGTCGGCGGTCAGCGGCGGGTCGACCCGGGCGTCGGCGGGGCTGGAGGTGTCGGTCACGCCGAGGTGTCTACCAGGCGGCGGACGTCCTCCTGCACCAGGTCGGCGTTGATCGCCGCGCCCGCCATGGCGCCCGCGGCCGCAGAGGCGACCACCTGCGCCATCGGGCTCGACACGTTGCCGGCCAGCCAGACGTCGGGCACGGCCGAGCGGCCCGTCAGGTCGGCCTCGAACCACGAGCCGTGCGCCGCCTCGACCAGCACCAGCCCCAACGAGGTCAGCAGGGCAGAGCGGGCCACGACGCGCGACCCCACCGCGAGCACCGAGCGCGCGAGCACGCGGCCGTCGTCCAGCTCGACGCCGGTGATCCGGTCGTCCTCGACGACGACCCGTTGCAGGCGCCCGGTGACGACGGGCACGCCGAGCGCGGCCAGCTGAACCGCCTCGTCGGGCGTCGGCGCCGGGCCGTCGTGCTGCAGCAGCACCACATCGGAGCTCAGCTGCCGGAACAGCAGGGCCTGGTGCACCGACATCTCGCCGGTCGACACCACGCCGATCGGCTGGTCGCGCACCTCCCAGCCGTGGCAGTAGGGGCAGTGGACGACGTCCCGCCCCCACCGCTCGCGCAGGCCCGGGACGTCGGGAAGCTCGTCGACCACGCCGGTCGCCACCAGCAGCCGCCGCGTCCGCACCACCCGGTCGTCGTCGAGCCGCACGTCGAACCCGCCCCGCACCCGGGTGGCGGCGCGCACGACGCCGTGCACGACGTCCCCGCCGTACGACCGCACCTCGGCGCGGCCGGTGGCCAGCAGCTCGCCGGGCGGCACACCGTCGCGCGAGATGAAGCCGTGCACCCCCTCGGCCGGCGCGTTGCGCGGCGAGCCGCCGTCGACCACCAGCACCGACCGGCGCGACCGCGCCAGCATCAGCGCACCGCTCAGCCCGGCCGCACCACCACCCACCACCACGACGTCGTACGCCGCTCCTGCTCCGGTCATCTCGACCACCTCCGCCAGCACCGTCACCCGCCGGTCCCTGGCTTGACAACTTCTGTTGCCGGAACGGCAAACTGCTCGGCATGACGGACGACGACGTGCTGACCACCGTCGGACCTCGGCTGCGGGCGCTGCGGCAGCAGGACGGCGCGACCCTGGCCGCCCTCGCCGAGCGCACCGGCATCTCGGTGAGCACCTTGTCGCGGCTCGAGTCCGGAGGGCGCAAGCCGACGCTGGAGCTGCTGCTGCCCCTGGCCCGCGCCTACCAGGTGCCGCTGGACGAGCTGGTGGGCGCACCACCGGTCGACGACCCCCGCGTGCACGGCAAGCCCATCCGTCGGGGCGACCAGACGATCGTGCCGCTCAGCCGCAACCCCGGTGGCGTGCAGGCGTTCAAGACGCTGATGCCCGGCCGGGCGAGCGACGTCCCGGCCGAGCCGACGCCCGCCTCGCACGAGGGCTACGAGTGGCTGTACGTGCTGAGCGGGAAGCTGCGGCTGGTGCTGGGCGAGCACGACGTCGTCCTGAAGGCCGGCGAGGCGGCCGAGTTCGACACCCGCACGCCGCACTGGTTCGGGCCGGCCGACCGTCGTCCGGTCGAGGTGCTCAGCCTGTTCGGACCGCAGGGCGAGCGGGTGCACGTGCGGGCCCGGCCGCGGCGTTCCCCCGCCTGACGGCGGCCCGTACGCTGGTCGCCATGGGCGACATCGTGGTCTTCAGCGGCAGCGCGCACCACGAGCTGGCGGCCGAGATCTGCTCCGACCTGGGGGTCGAGCTGGCCCCCTCCCACGTGCAGCGGTTCAGCAACGACTGCCTGCAGGTGCAGCTGCGCGCCAACTGCCGCCAGCGCGACGTCTACGTCGTGCAGCCGCTCGTGCCGCCCGTGCAGGACCACCTGGTCGAGCTGCTGCTGATGATGGACGCCGCGCGCGGCGCGTCCGCGGCGCAGATCACGGCCGTGATCCCGCACTACGCGTACGCGCGCTCGGACAAGAAGGACGCGCCGCGCATCTCGATCGGCGGCCGACTCGTCGCCGACCTGATCTCGACGGCCGGCGCCGACCGCGTGCTCACGATGGCGCTGCACGCGCCGCAGGTGCACGGCTTCTTCTCGGTGCCGGTCGACCACCTGTCGGCGATCGCCGAGCTGGCGATGCACTTCAAGGGCAAGGACCTGTCGAACACCGTCGTCGTCTCGCCCGACCTCGGCAACGCCAAGCCGGCGACGCAGTTCGCGCGGCTGCTGGGCGTGCCGGTCGCCGCGGGCAGCAAGCGCCGGCTGGCCGACGACACGGTCGTCATCGACGCGATCGTGGGTGACGTCAAGGGCCGGGACGTCGTCGTGCTGGACGACGAGATCGCCACCGCGGGCTCGGTCTGCGAGCTGCTGGACGTGCTGCAGGAGCAGGGCGCCCGCCAAGTGTCGCTCGCCTGCACGCACGGGCTGTTCACCGGTCCGGCCATCAAGCGGCTGTCGTCCCGCGACGACGTCGACGAGATCATCACCACCAACACCGTGCCGCAGGGCGACCACTACGAGCTGCCCAACCTCGAGGTGCGCTCGATCGCGCCGCTGTTCGCCGACGCCATCGGGCGCATCCACCGCGGCGAGTCGGTGAGCAGCCTGCTCTCGGACGTCGTCACCCACGGCTGACCCGGCGGCGCGAGCAGTCCGTGACAGGTTCTGGCCGGCGGACGAGCCGGCTCGTGCTCGGCGCCGCCGGCCGGGGCGGGAAACCTGTCGGCGACTGCTCGCCTCCGGCGGCGATCGGCCGAGGGTTGCCACGAGCGCGCGGGGTAGCCTCGCGCCATGCCGAGCCCGGACGTCCCTGACCTGCGCGTGTGCGTCGTCGGCGCCGGAGCGGTCGGCGGCATGATCGGTGCGCGGTTGGCGGCAACCGGCACGACGACGTCCGCCCTGGCCCGCGGGGCGACGCTGGAAGCGTTGCGCGACAACGGGTGGCAGCTGCACGAGGACGGCGCTCTCGTCACCGGGCCCGTCACGGCGAGCAGCTCGGCCGACGACCTCGGCGTGCACGACGTGGTCGTCGTGGCGGTCAAGGCGCAGTCGCTGCCCGAGCTCGCACCCTCGCTGCGACCGCTCGTGGGCGAGCGCACGGTGGTGGTGCCGGCGATGAACGGCGTGCCGTGGTGGTTCTGCGACGGGCTCGGCGGACCGGTCGACGGCCTGCGGCTGCGCAGCGTCGACCCGGACGGCGCGGTGGCCGCCGCGCTGCCGACGTCCCAGGTGCTGGGGTGCGTCGTGCACCTGAGCGCGAGCACGTCGTCCCCGGGCGTCGTGGTGCACGGCACCAAGCGCGGGCTGATCATCGGCGAGCCGGCAGGCGGACCGAGCGAGCGGCTGCAGGCGGTGCAGGCGCTGCTCTCCGCCGCCGGGTTCGACGTCACGGCATCCGAGCGGATCCAGGACGACGTGTGGTTCAAGCTCTGGGGCAACATGACCATGAACCCCATCTCGCTGCTGACCGGCACGACGATGGACCGCATCGTCGGTGACGAGCTGGTCGAGCAGCTGGTCCGCGAGGTCATGCTCGAGGCCCGCGAGGTGGGCGAGCGGATCGGCACCCCGGTGCGCCAGGACGTCGACGAGCGCCTCGAGATCACCCGGTCGATGGGGCCGATGCGCACCTCGATGCTGCAGGACGCCGACGCCGGCCGCGCCGTCGAGCTGGACGCCCTCGTCACCGCGGTGCGCGAGCTGGCGCAGGCGGTCGACGTCCGGACGCCGTTCACCGACGCGCTGCTCGGCCTGACCCGGGTCGCGGCGCGGGCGCGCGGGCTCTACCCGGAAGCCGGCTGACGTGGCCCGCCGCCGGCACGACCTGGAGTCGCTGCTCGAGGTCGCGGTGCGGGTCTACACCGAGCGCGGGTTCGACGGCACGAGCATGGGCGACCTGGCCGACGCGGCCGGGCTGTCGAAGTCGACCCTGTACCACCACGTGGAGTCCAAGGAGCAGCTGCTGCGGCTCGCGCTCGACCGCGCGGTCGAGCCGCTGTTCGCCGTCGTCGACGAGCCCGCCGCGCGCGAGGGGCGGGCCATCGACCGGCTCGAGCACGTGGTGCGGCGCGAGGTGGCGGTGCTGGTCGAGCGGCTGCCGTACGTGACGCTGCTGCTGCGGGTGCGCGGCAACTCCGAGACCGAGCGGTGGGCCCTGGGCCAGCGGCGCCGGTTCGACCACCTCGTGCGCGGGCTGGTCGAGGAGGCCGCGGCGGACGGCGACGTGCGCGCGGACGTCGACCCCGGCCTGGTCGCGCGGCTGCTGTTCGGCCTGATCAACTCCCTGGTCGAGTGGTACGACCCGGCCGGGCCGGGCGAGGCGGGAGCCGGCGCGGACGACCTGGCCGACGCCGTCGTCCGGCTCGCCTTCGACGGCCTGCGCTCCCCCGCCTGACGAGCCCCCGCCCCGCGCCCCGAGCAGGGTGGTTGCGGACGACGGCAGGCACCGACATACTTGAACCGACCGATCGGTCGGTTCGAAGGAGAGTGCCGTGGACCAGCAGCAGGAGCGCTTCGACGCGCTCGTCGCCGACGACCAGCGGATCGAGCCGCGCGACTGGATGCCAGAGGGCTACCGCAAGACGCTGATCCGCCAGATCGCCCAGCACGCGCACTCCGAGATCATCGGCATGCAGCCCGAGGGCGGCTGGATCGACGCCGCACCGAGCCTGCGCCGCAAGGCGATCCTCATGGCGAAGGTGCAGGACGAGGCGGGCCACGGCCTCTACCTCTACTCGGCCGCCGAGACGCTGGGCATCGACCGGTCCGAGCTGCTCGACCTGCTGCACAGCGGCAAGCAGAAGTACTCCTCGATCTTCAACTACCCCACGCTCAGCTGGGCCGACATGGGCTCGATCGGCTGGCTCGTCGACGGCGCCGCGATCGTCAACCAAGTGCCGATCTGCCGCTGCTCGTACGGCCCGTACGCCCGCGCGATGGTGCGCATCTGCAAGGAGGAGTCGTTCCACCAGCGGCAGGGCTTCGAGATCCTGCACACGCTGAGCCACGGCACCCCGGAGCAGCACGCGATGGCGCAGGAGTCGGTCGACCGCTGGTGGTGGCCGAGCCTGATGATGTTCGGTCCGCCGGACGACGCCTCCCCCAACTCGGCGCAGTCCATGGCGTGGGGCATCAAGCGGCACAGCAACGACGAGCTGCGCCAGCGCTTCGTCGACATGACCGTGCCGCAGGCCCAGGTGCTCGGGCTGACGCTGCCCGACCCCGAGCTGCGGTTCGACGAGGAGTCCGGCCACTGGCGCTTCGGCGAGATCGACTGGACCGAGTTCTACGAGGTCATCAAGGGCAACGGCCCGTGCAACGCCGAGCGCATGGAGCGCCGGGCGGGGGCGCACGCCGAGGGTGCGTGGGTGCGCGACGCCGCGCTGGCCTACGCCGACAAGCAGGCCGTGCGGGCGCGCGGGGCCGTGGCATGAGCGAGCCGACCACCGGCGGCGACCTGACCGCCGAGGGCGGGCACGGTGCGGTGCCGACGTCCGGCGTCCCGGCCTCGACGCCCACGCCCAACCGGCGCGACTGGCCGCTGTGGGAGGTGTTCGTGCGCGCCCGTCGTGGGCTGTCGCACGGGCACGTCGGGTCGCTGCACGCGCCGGACGCCGAGATGGCCCTGCGCAACGCGCGCGACCTGTACACGCGGCGGGGCGAGGGCGTGAGCATCTGGGTGGTGCCGAGCGGTTCGATCACCGCGAGCAGCCCGGACGAGAAGGACGCCTTCTTCGACCCCGCCGCCGACAAAGTCTACCGGCACCCCACGTTCTACGACATCCCCGACGAGGTGCAGCACCTGTGAGCACCGAGCAGACGCCGGACGACGGCGCGCGCGCTGCGTACGTCCTCGGCCTCGCCGACGACGCCCTGGTGCTGGCGCACCGGTGCGGCCAGTGGATCACCCGTTCGCCGCAGCTCGAGGAGGACGTCGCCCTCGCCAACATCGGGCTCGACCTGCTCGGCCAGGCCCGCACGCTGCTGACGCGCGCCGGCGAGCTCGAGGGCGCCGGTCGCGACGAGGACGACCTGGCCTACCTGCGGGACGCCGGCGAGTTCACCAACGTCCAGCTGGTCGAGCTGCCCAACACCGACTTCGCGGTCTCGACCGCGCGCCTGCTGGCGTTCTCGACCTACCAGCTCGCGCTGTACGAGGCGTTGCAGCACAGCGCCGACGAGACCGTCGCGGGCGTCGCCGCCAAGGCGGTCAAGGAGGTCGCCTACCACCGCGACCACTCCACCGAGTGGACGCTGCGGCTGGGTGACGGCACCGACGAGAGCCACCGCCGCATGCAGGCCGGGCTGGACGCCGTGTGGCCGTACGTCGACGAGCTGTTCGACGGCTCGACGGTCGACCCGCGGCTGGTCGAGGCCGGCGTGGCTGTCGACCCGTCGACCCTGCGCGCCGGCTGGGACACCTACGTCGCCGACGTCGTCGAGCGCGCCACGCTGGCCGAGCCGGTGCAGCCGGCCGCTCCGGGCAGCGGACGCCGGGGCGACCACACGCCGGCACTGGCCGAGATGCTCGACGAGATGCAGGGGCTGCACCGCGCGCACCCGGGGGCGACGTGGTGACCGCGACCCTCCCGGCCCTCGACGCCGCTCGGGCCGCAGCCGCCGCCGTGCCGGACCCCGAAGTCCCGGTGCTGACCGTGGCCGACCTCGGCGTGCTGCGCTCGGTCGACCTCGCCGACGACGGCGCGGTCGACGTCGTCATCACGCCCACGTACTCCGGCTGCCCGGCCATGGGCACGATCGAGGACGACGTCCGGCAGGCGGTGCGGTCGGCGGGGTTCGCCGAGGTGCGGGTCCGCACGGTGCTCACCCCCGCGTGGACCACCGACTGGATGAGCGACGGGGGACGCCGCAAGCTGGCCGAGTACGGCATCGCCCCTCCCGGACGTCGGTCGGCCGGCCCGGTGCCGCTCACCCTGGGGCGCCCCTCCGCCGATGCCGCCGCTCACCGGCCGGCGTGCCCGCAGTGCGGCTCGACCGACGTCAGCGAGCTGTCGCGCTTCGGCTCCACGGCCTGCAAGTCGTTGTGGCGGTGCGAGTCCTGCCGCGAGCCCTTCGACCACTTCAAGGCGATCTAGTGACCGACCACACCACCGCGGACTCCACCGCGGACCTGACCGAGACCGGCCCGGGCACCGGCACCACGAGCACCGCGCCCCAGGTGTCGGCGCGCAGCCACGGCGCCTTCCACCCGTTGCGGCTCAGCGGGATCGGGCAGCTGACGAACTCCGCCGTCACGCTCACCTTCGACGTCCCGGACGAGCTGCGGGAGGCCTACCGATTCCAGCCCGGGCAGCACCTGACGCTGCGCACGACCGTCGACGGCGAGGAGGTGCGGCGCAGCTACTCGATCTGCGCGCCGCCGTCGTCCGGCCTGCTGCAGGTGGCGGTGAAGTCGTTGGAGGGCGGGGTGTTCTCCACCCACGCCCGCACCGGCTTGTCGGTCGGCGACGAGCTGGACGTCATGACGCCGGCCGGCCGGTTCGGCGTGCCGCTCGACCCCGCGCACCGCAAGCACTACGTGGCCGTCGTGGCCGGCAGCGGCATCACGCCGGTCATGTCGATCCTGCCGGCGGTGCTCGAGACCGAGCCCGAGAGCACGGTCACGCTGGTCTACGGCAACCGCGACAGCGGGTCGGTGATGTTCGTCGAGGAGCTGTCCGACCTCAAGGACCGCTTCCCGCAGCGGCTGCAGTTCGTGCACGTCCTCTCGCGCGAGCCGCAGGACGCCGACCTGCTCTTCGGCCGCATCGACGACGCCAAGCTGGGCACGTTGCTGGAGTCCGTCGTCCCGGTCGACACGGTCGACGAGTGGCTGCTGTGCGGGCCGTTCGAGCTGGTGCAGCAGGTGCGCGAGAGCCTGGTGTCCCGCGGGGTCGCAAACTCCGCGGTGCACCTCGAGCTGTTCCACGTCGACGGCGAGCCGCCGCGCCTGGCCCGCCCGCGCGGCACCGGTGGCGACGCCGGCTGCCAGGTGACGGTGCGGCTCGACGGCCGCTCGACGACGTTCGCGATGCCCGACGAGGGGTCGGTGCTCGACGCGACGCTGGCCGTGCGCGCCGACGCCCCGTTCGCCTGCAAGGGCGGGGTCTGCGGCACCTGCCGGATCAAGGTGGTCGAGGGCGACGTCGAGATGAGCCGCAACTTCGCGCTCGAGCCCGACGAGATCGCCGAGGGCTTCGCGCTGGCCTGCCAGTCGGTGCCGACGTCCGACCGGCTCGTCGTCGACTTCGACGCCTGAGCGATGATGCGGGGGTGACCCCCGAGCCCTCCGCCGTCCCGCGCGTCGGCGCCGCCGTCGTGCCCGACCTCGGCCCGGCCGGATCGGTGCGAACCTTCGGCGCTCGCACCTTCGACTTCTCGCGGCAGGTCGCGATCATGGCGATCGTCAACCGCACGCGAGACTCGTTCTACGACAACGGTTCCACCTTCGACTTCGAGCCGGCACTGGGTGCCGTGCGGTCGGCCGTCGACGCCGGCGCCGACTGGGTCGACATCGGCGGCGTGCCGTTCTCGCCCATCGCGCAGCAGGTGTCACCCGAGGAGGAGGCCGAGCGCGTCGTCCCGCTGGTCGAGGCGACGCGCCAGGTCACCGACGCCGTGATCTCGGTCGACACCTTCCGGCCGCTGGTGGCGCAGGCGGCCCTGGCCGCGGGCGCGGACGCGATCAACGACACCTCGGGGCTGCGGGACCCGCACATGGCGGACGTCGCGGCGGCCGAGGGCGGCGTGCTCGTCGTGTGCCACAGCAAGGCCGCGCCGCTGACGCCGCTGCCCAGCCCGCGGTACGACGACGTGGTCGACGAGGTGCGCTCGCTGCTGGTCGACCGCGTGGGCGTGGCCCTGGCGCACGGGGTGCCGGCCGAGCGGTTGGTGGTCGACCCGGGGCACGACCTCAACAAGAACACCCGCCACTCGCTCGAGCTGACGCGGCGCCTGGACGAGCTCGCGGTGCTCGGCTACCCGCTGCTCGCGGCGGTGTCGAACAAGGACTTCATCCAGGAGACGCTCGGGCAGCCCAAGGAGGCGATCGGCGCCGGCACCACGGCGGCGCACGTGCTGTGCGTGCTGCAGGGCGCGAGGATCCTGCGGGTGCACGACGTCGCAGCCGCCGTCCAGGCCGTGCGGTTCACCGAGGCCGTGCTCGGCTGGCGCGACCCGGCCCGCGAAGCCCACAACCTCTGAGCGCGGGTCAGCAGGCGCGGACGAGGGGGTCGACCACGTCGAGGTCGATCCGGACGTCGCCACCGCCGTTGCGCGAGAGCAGCTCGTCGAGGTCCTCGACCCGGGCCTGGGCGTCCGCGGCCGCGATGTCGTCACCGACGGCCTGCGCGGCATGCAGCTCGCGCACCGCCGCCTCCCGCTGCTCGCCGAGCTCGTTCAGGAATGCTGCGCTGATCCCCATGTCGCCTCCTCCTGGTCGGTGCCCGTGGCCGGCACGAGGGCCGGCCGTCGGGCGACGATCACGCCGCTGCCCCCTGGCAGGTCGGCGAACAGCTCGCCGAGCAGGACGGCCGGTTCGCGACCGGTCACCTGCTCGGGTAGTGCTTGGAGCACGTGCACCAACGACTCGGGGAGCGCGTCGAGGGCGTCGGCAGACAGTACGAGCAGTCGTTGCCCCGTGTCGAACCGCACCGTCTCGGGCACTCCCGGCACCGCCGGCAGGGTCCGCGCCGACCTCGGGGAGACGAGCAGGGCCGGGGGCATGGCCCCGGCGTCCACCGTCACCTCTCCGTCGGCTTGCAGGACAACGGTGGTGCGCTCGCGGCTGTTCCCGCCGCCGTCCTCGACCGTGAGCCGCAGCACGCCGTCGACGACGTCCAGCCGGACGTCGTCGGGCCGGCTGGACGAGCTGGTGACCGTCCACCCACCGGACACCTGCACGCGCACCGGCGGCCGGTGCGGGCGCAGCGCGGCCTCGGACCGCACCTCGACCGCCACGCTCACCCCCTCCCCGCCGGCTCGACCTGCAGCACGTCCCCCAGCCCCGTGCGGCCCAGCAGCCCCGGACCGAGCAGCCCCTGGCCGTGCTGGCCGGCGCCGCGGATCACGACCTCGACGCCCCGGGCGCGGCCCTGGCGGGTCGCCCACAGCAGCGCCGCCACGACCGCCGACGAGACCCGGTCGACCCCGGCCACGTCGACCACGAGCCGCGCGTCACCGGCGGCGAGCACCTCGCGCAGCCGGTGCCGCAGCTCGACGACCCCTTGGGCAGGGAGCGCGTCGTCCAGCGGCACCACCACGGTGCGGCCGGTCGGCGTGCTCGCGAGCTCCATGACGACCACTGTGCCGAGCGGATGTGACGAACGGCGGAACGGGCAGTTTGCGGTTTGTTGACGACTGCGTGGAGACCTCGCCGCAGGCGGTCGAGCACCTCGCGGCGGCAGGCATCATGGACCCATGGCGACGCGGCTCCTCGTGCTGGAGGACGACGACGGGATCCGCAGCTCCCTCGCGCTCGCGCTCGAGGACGAGGGCTACGACGTCGTGCAGCACGCCGACGCCGAGCACGCCCTGACGACCGTGCACGAGGAGCCGGTCGACCTCATGCTGGTCGACCTCATGCTCGGCGGCATGGACGGCTTCACGTTCATCCGGCGCGCGCGTCCGGTCAGCCAGGCCCCGATCATCGTGGTGAGCGCCCGCACCGGCACCCCTGACATCGTCGCCGCGCTCGAGGCCGGGGCCGACGACTACGTCACGAAACCGTTCGTGGTCAAGGAGATCAGCGCTCGGTTGCGCGCGCTGTTGCGCCGCCCGCCGACGTCCACGACGGACGACGGCACCGCCCCCGGTGCAGCACCCGCCGGCGCCGACGGGGCGGGCGAGAAGGGCACCGCTCGCGGCACCGTGGTCCTGGACGCCTCCGACGGGCCGCTCGTCCTGGCGCTCGACGCCGGTGCCGTGCGGCGCGGCGACGACGAGGTGCACCTGACGCTGACGGAGTTCCGGCTGCTGTGCGAGCTCGCCTCGCCCGCCGGCCACGTGCTGAGCCGCCGCACCCTGCTCGAGCGCGTCTGGGACCGCGGCTTCTTCGGCGACGAGCGCATCGTCGACGTCCACATCCGCCGGCTGCGCACCAAGATCGAGCGCGACCCGAGCGCGCCGCAGCTCGTCGTCACCGTGCGCGGCCTGGGGTACCGGCTCGACCGCCGGTGACGACCGTGGTGAGCACCCGATGAGCCCGCTGCGGCTGCGTCGTCCGCGCTGGGGGTTGCGGGCGGGCGTGACGACGGCTTTCGCGGCCGGTGCGCTGCTGCTGTCGGTCGTGCTGGCGGCCGGCACCTACTTCGTCGTGCGGCACTACCTGATCGAGCAGCGCGAGAGCAGCGCCATGCGTCAGGCGTTCGCCGACGCGTCGTACGTCCGCGACGGCCTGCTGACCAGCGGCGCGCGCGTGAGCGACGTCCTCGGCGACGTCGCGCCGCCGGCCGACTCCGACGTCGTCGTGCACCGCGGCGGCCGCTGGTTCTCGTCGTCGCTGCAGTCGGACGCCGCGGCGGTGCCCGCTGCCGCCCGCAGCACGGTCGAGGACGGCCGCTCGGTCATGGTCTGGTCGCAGGGCCCGGACGGCGCCGTGCTCACGGTCGGCGTGCCGCTGCCCGCCGTCGGCGCCGAGTTCTTCGAGCTCACCAGCACCACCGAGCTGCGCCGCACCCTGCAGACCCTGGCCGTCGTGCTGGTGGTGTTCGCCGGCGCCACCACGGTGGTCGGCGCGCTGCTGGGCCGCTGGGCCTCGCGCCAGGTGGTCAAGCCGCTGGACGACGTCGCCTCGGCCGCCGCGCGCATCTCGGCCGGCGAGCTCAGCACGAGGCTGCCCAGCACCGACGACCCCGACCTGGCCACGATCGTCGGATCGTTCAACGCGATGGTCGAGGCGCTCGACGACCGGATCCAGCGCGACGCCCGCTTCGCCGCCGACATCGGCCACGAGCTGCGCTCGCCGCTCACCACGCTGGTGACCAGCGTCGACGTGCTGCAGCGGCGGCGCGAGGACCTGCCCGAGCGCTCGCAGCAGGCGCTCGACCTGGTGGCGACCGAGCTCGAGCGGTTCCAGCACTCCCTCGAGGACCTGCTCGAGCTCGGCCGGCTCGACGCCGGCGTGGCGGTGCAGCACCTCAGCGACGTCGACCTGCGCGACCTGGTGCAGCACGCGCTCGTCGACAGCCATCGCGAGGGCACGGCTCAGGTGCCCGACGAGCCGCTCGTCGTCCGGGTCGACAAGCAGCAGCTCAACCGGGCGCTGTTCAACCTGTTCGACAACGCCGACCTGCACGCGGGCGGGCTGCACGCGGTGCACGTGGAGCGGTCGGGCCCGTACGCGCTGGTCGCGGTCGACGACACCGGCCCGGGGGTGCCCGCCGACGAGCGCGAGCGCATCTTCGAGCGCTTCGTGCGCGCGGGCTCGCGCGGGTCGCGACGGGGCACCGGGCTGGGGCTGTCGCTCGTGGCCGAGACCGTGCACGCGCACGGCGGCAACGTGGGGTGCGCCGACCGTCCGGGCGGCGGGGCGCGCTTCGTCGTCCGGCTGCCGCTCGTCGAGGCGGGGACGTCATGAGGGCGCGGGCGTGGGTCGTGGCCGCGGCGGCCGTCGCGGCGCTGCTCGGCGGGTGCGGGCTGCCGCAGGACGGCGAGGCGCGGCCGGTCGACGACGGCGCCGTGCCGTACGGGCTGCTGGGTCCGGCCGCGACCGCCGCACCACCGTCGACCAAGCTCGGGCGGACCGAGGCGTCCCAGCCGCAGACCTACCTGCTGCGCGGCGACCAGCTGCTCGAGGCGGTGCCGTCGGCGGTCGACCTCTCGCAGGAGGTGACGACGCCGCGGGTGCTCTCGGCGCTGTTCGCGCAGCTGGCGGCCGGGCCGACCGAGGCCGAGCGGGCGGACGGGCTGAGCACGGCGCTCGCGCCAGGCGTCCAGATCACGCTGGTCTCGGTGCACGACCAGGTCGTCGACCTGCAGGTGCAGGCGGCGCTGAAGGACCCGTCAGCCGACCGCCTCCCGCTCGCGATCGGCCAGCTGGTGCTGACGGCGACGTCGGTCGACGGGATCGACGGCGTGAGGCTGGTGCGCGACGGGGTGCCGGTGGAGGTGCCGCTGCCGGGCGGCGCCCTGACGTCGAGCCCGCTGCACCGCTCGGACTACCGCGAGCTGCTCCCGGAGCCGACGCCGCAGAGCTGAGCGCTCAGACGCCGGTGCGGCCGTCGATCGCCTCGCGCAGCAGGTCGACGTGCCCGCAGTGCTGGGCGTACTCGCCGATCATCCGCAGCACCAGCCACCGCAGGTCGACGTCCTCGTGCCAGTCCAGCGGGCGGGCGGTGTCGTCCAGGTCGTGCGCGGCGACGATATCGCGGGACACCGCGCACTCCTCGCGCCAGGTCGCGAGGTCGGACTGGAAGTCGGCGTCGTCCGGCGGGTCGAAGTCGAGGTCGGGATCATCGGTGGTGAAGAACAGGAACGGCACGTCGCGGCGCTCGAAGTTCTGCTGGAACCACCAGCGCTCGACGCCGGCCAGGTGCCGCACCAGCCCGTGCAGCGACAGCGTGGACGGCGGCAGCGGCCGTGAGCGCGCCTGCTCGGCGCTGATGCCGCGGCACTTCATCTCGACCGTCGCGCGGTAGTTGTCGAGGTAGGCGGCCAGCGCCTCGCGCTCGGCCGCGACGCGCGGGATGCGGGGACGGTCGTCGTCGGCCCACCCCGGCGAGAAGTCGTCCTCGGTCAGCCCCGACTCGCTCATGCGCGCATGGTGGCACGCCGCTCAGTCGTGACGGGCCAACCAGTCGCCCACGGCCGTGAGGTACTCCTCGCGCTCCTCCCAGAACGGCATGTGCGAGGACTCCTCGAAGATCCGCAGCTCGGTGTCGGCGATGCCGTCGACGAGCACCTCCTGCAGCGCGGGCGCGGCCTCGTCGTGACGGCCGCACACCACGAACGCCGGGACGTCGATCTCGCCGAGCCGGTCGGCCGACGTCCAGTCGCGGATGCTGCCGATGACGTGGAACTCCGAGGGGCCGTTCATCGTGTGGTAGACCGTCGGGTCGTCCTCGATGGCGGCGAAGGCGCGCTGCACCGGCTCGGGGTTGGGGACCACGCGGCAGACGTGCCGGTCGTAGAACACCTGGCAGGCCGCGGCGTACTCGGGGTCGTCGGTGGTGCCGGCGTCCTCGTGCCGGCGCAACGTCGCCTCGACCTCGGGCGGCAGGTCGGCGCGCAGCCGGTTGGCCTCGGCGAGGAACGCGGGGAACGACGCGGCGGTGTTCGACAGCACGAGCGAGCGCAGACCGGCGGGCTGGGTGAGGGCGTGCTCCTGGGCGAGGAAGCCACCCCAGGACTGCCCGAGCACGTGGTAGCGCTGCTCGATCCCCAGGTGCCGCAACAGGTTCGCGAGCTCGCGGACGAAGAGGTCGACGGTCCAGAAGTCCTCGCCCCGGTCGGGCAGGTGGGTCGAGCGACCGTTGCCGAGCTGGTCGTACAGCACGACGGCGCGACCACCCCGCCGCGGCTCGGCCAGGTCGAGCAGCGGCAGCAGGTACTCGTGCGTCGCACCCGGACCGCCGTGCAGCACCACGAGCGGCGCGGGTCCGTCGTCGCCGGCCGGCAGCTCGCCGTCCACGCGGTACCAGGTCTGGTGCTCGTCGAACGGCGCGTAGCCCTCGGTCGTCGTCATGGGGTCACGCTACGGCCGCGCTGGGTCTACCGTCGGCCCATGACCGACTTCGTGGTGCGCGAGTGGGAGCTGGCGCCGTACGACGGCGACCAGGCCCCGCGGCACGTGCACCACCACGGCGACGAGGCCTTCGTCGTCCTCGAGGGACGCCTCGACGTCGAGGACGACGGCACGCGGCACCGCCTGGAGGCCGGCGACCACCACGTCGTGCCGGCCGGGTCGGCCCACACCTTCGCGACGGTGGACGACGTCGGCGCCCGGGTGCTGTGCATCATGACGCCCGAGATCGACGAGCTGATCAGCGCGCTGCACGAGCCCGGCGTCGACCAGGCAGAGGTCTGGCAGCGCTACCGGTCGTCGCTGGTCTGAGGGCGCTGTGCGGACCGAGTCGAAGCTGGTGCTCGCAGGGCGCCGGGCGGTCGTGCTGCTCGTCGGTTGCGCTGTGCTCGGCCTCGTCGGCAACGCGGTCTACGAGTTCTACCACCACGAGACGCACCCGGACACGGCGGTGCGCACCGTGAAGGGGACGCACGTCCTGATGGAGACGGAGGCGTACGAGGGTGACGTCGGCGGAGTCGGGGTCGGCGGGACGCTGGCCGTCCTCCCGAGCGGGTGCGTGGGATTCCACGAGCCCTCACCGGTGCTGCTGCTGTTCGCCTCCGGCACCGAGGTCGGCACGGAGGACGGCCGGCTCGCGATCCACGTCGCGGGCGACCAGTTCACCCCGCCGACGGTGCTGCACGTGGGTGACCCGGTGGACGGCGGTGCCCGAACGGGGCAGAGAAAGCCGTTGAGCAGCTATGGCTCGGACCTCGAGCGGGCCACCCCTGCCGCGTGCCGGAAGTACCCCGTGCTGCCGGTCGACGGCCTCCGGGTCCGCTGACCGGGGGTTCCGTGCAATTCAGCCCCGACCTCCGAGAACCGTTGCGGCGCGGGCAGATCACGGTGTCCGTGCGGTTGTGGGCACGCCCCCAGGTCAGGGTCGGCGGGCGGTACCGCACGGCCGGCGTCGTGGTCGAGGTCGACGCGATCGAGGTGATGCCCTTCTCCGCGCTGACCGACGAGGACGTCCGGGCGTCGGGCGAGCCCGACCTGGAGTCGTTGCGCCGCAGGGCCGCCCATGCCGGGCCGGTGCACGACGACACGCTCGTGCACCGGGTCGAGCTCCACGTGGTTCCGGCACCCGGTGGCAGGATCGACCCATGATCGGACGCTGGCACGGCCTGGTGGTCAACTGCCCCGACCCCGACCCGCTGGCGACGTTCTACCAGGAGCTGCTCGGCATGGTCCGGGTGCAGGACGAGGGCGACTGGGTCGTGATCGGCGACGCAGCGGACCGCCCGGGGCTGGCGTTCCAACGAGCGCCCGACCACTCGCCGCCTGCCTGGCCGGACGACGACTCCCGGCTCCAGATGCACCTCGACGTGCGGGTCGACGACCTGGACGACGGCGAGGCCGCTGTCGTGGCGGCCGGTGGCACCCGGCTGGCCGGCGGTGGTGAGACCTTCCGCGTCTTCGCCGACCCCGCGGGCCACCCGTTCTGCCTCGTGCTCGTCTGAGCGTCGGTCGGAAACCTGGTGCGAGCGCTCGGCGCCGCGGCCTACCGTGGTGGTTCGCGCTGAGTGTCCGCAGACCAGAGGAGGTGGCACGTGAGGCCGACCCACCGAGCCTGACCACCAGGTCGGGCGAGAGAGGCTTCACATGACCACCCAGCGCTTCTACCGGCGCCGCTTCCTGAACCGTCGTGGGTTCCACGCGGGCGCCTACGTGATCGCCGACTGCCGCGTCGAGACGTACCGCCGGCAGGGGGACGCCGACGAGCACTCCGTCGACGGCGAGCTCGTCATCGCCGACTCCGGCCGCATCGCCACGCTCGACTTCGCCGCGAGCGACGAGGCCGCGGTGCGCAACGCCCTCCACAAGGCACGCCTGCTGCGCGACGTCGTGACGGACTTCACCGCGGCGCTCGAGCGCGCCGCGGACGAGTGGCGCCGGCTCGAGCGGCACGACGCCTAGGGCCGCTGCCAGGACCGGGGGATCGGACCGTCGGGCCAGCAGGTGACGCACACCTTGTTGCCGGCGGCGTCGGCCAGGATCCAGGTGGCCGGCGCGTCCGAGTCGTCGACGACCCGCCCGCCAGCGGCGAGCGCCGCCTGCACCCGCGCCTCGGCCTGGTCGCGACCGACCGACACGTCGACGTGCATGGCGTGGCGCAGCGGCTTGGCCGGGTCGAGCTCCTGCAGCCACACCGTGGAGCCGTGGCCCAGCGGGTCGGCCCCGTTGTCGTCCGCCAACCTGTCGTAGCCGAGCACCGCCCGCCAGAAGCCGACCTCGACCGCCTCAGGCTGCGCAGCGATCGCGAGCTGCACCTCCTGCGCCGCAGCGGGATCGGGCGTCGCGCCGTAGGCGTGGGCGACCCGGCTGATCTCCCGCGCGAGGACGACGTGCTGGTCCTCGACGCGGAACACACCCCTCGTCAGCCGGACCGAGACCCGGCCGTCGCCGACCGTCACCAGCGCTCCCGTCCCCTCGAGGTCCGGGACCCGCGACACGGCGTCGGCCAGGCGTCCGGCCTCGGCCAGGGACGACGTCCGGTAGACCGCGACAGCGCCGCCGTGCAGCACGACCCAGTCGTCCAGGCCCTCGGCCGCCAGGAAGGCCCGCCAACCTCGCTCGCTCATGCGGCCACCTCCGCGCCCACCGTCCCACGACTCGTCAGTGGCTGACGAGCACCTCGGCGTGCTCGACCGCGGGCGCATCGCTCGGACGTCGGCCGGGCCACTGGACGACGGTGACCGCCCCCAGCACCAGCACGCCACCCAGCACCTGCAGCGCCGTGAGGCTCTCGCGGAAGACCACGGCGGCGCTCAGCACGGTCACGACGGGCTCGACCGCCGACAGCAGCGCGGCGACGGTCGGCCCGACCCGCGCGAGCCCCGCGAAGAACATCAGGATCGAGCCGACGGTGCTCACGAGCACCAGCACCACGAGCCAGCTCCACCCGGTGGCGTCGAAGGTGAGGTCCGGGCCGCCGGTCAGCAGGCTGGCGGCGGTGCAGCTCACGAGCGCGCCGGTGCAGACCAGCGCGGCCAGCGGCACGGGCGGGACGTCCCCCACCACGCGGTCGCCGACCAGGATGTAGCAGGTGTAGACCAGCGCCGACCCGAGCGAGAGCAGGGCCCCGACGCCGTCGAAGCCGCCACCGGCGCCCGCGCCACCCAGGACGCCCGCGATCCCGGCGAGCGCCATGAGGAGCGCCACCAGCCGGCGGCGCGAGGCCCGCTCGCGACCGACGAGGATCGCGCCCACCATCACCGTGACCGGGTAGATCGCGAACACCAGCGCGACCTGCGAGGCGTCGACCCGCGAGACGGCGGCCAGGTAGAGGCCGGCCTGCACGGCGTAGCCGAACGTGCCCATGCCCAGGCCGGCGAGCACCGTTCGGCGGCCGAGCCCGGCGAGCGAGCGGCGGGCGACGCAGACCGCGAGCAGCACGACCCCCGCCAGCCCGAACCGGACGACGAGCAGGGCGTCGACCGTGACGCCCTCGGCGTAGGCGAGCTTGGCGAAGACCGCCATCAGCCCGAAGCCGACGGCGGACCCGAGGCAGAGGAGAGGTCCCACGTCGTCCAGCGTGAGGCCCGACGACCGTCCACGTCCATCACGCTTTCCTGGGGTGCACCGTCCGCATAACCTGGACGGATGCTGGACCTCCACCGCATGCGGCTGCTGCGCGAGGTGCACGCCCGCGGCACCCTCGCCGCGGCCGCCGCGGCGCTGCAGTACTCGACCAGCGCCGTCTCGCAGCAGCTGGCGGTGCTCGAGCGCGAGGCGGGCACGCCGCTGCTCGAACGGGTGGGTCGCACCGTGCGGCTCACCTCGGCCGGGCTGGTGCTGGTGGCGCGCGCCGAGACGCTGCTGGCGGAGGTCGAGGCGGCCGAGGCCGAGCTGGCGGCGGTCGCGGCGGGGCGGCTGGCCGGCGTGGTCCGGGTCGCGGCGTTCCAGTCCGCGGTGATCCGGTTGGTCGCCCCAGCGGTCGCGGCCCTGGCGCGGTCGCACCCCGACATCCGGGTCGAGGTCACCGAGGCCGAGGTCGAGCAGTCGGTGCCGGCGCTGCGGCTGCAGCACCTCGACGTCGTCATCGGCGACGAGTACGCCGAGCAGCCGCGGCCCCTCCACGACGACCTGGTGCGCGAGACCCTGCTGCGAGAGGCGATCCACCTGGTGCTGCCGGCCTCGCACCCCGCCGCTGCCGCCGAGCGCGTCGCGCTGGCCGACCTCGCCGACATGCCCTGGGCCGCGTGCCAGCCGAGCACCGGTCACCACGCCATGCACCTGCGGGTGTGCCGGCAGCTCGGCGGCTTCGAGCCCGACGTCCGGCACACGTCCGACGACTTCCTGATCCTGCTCGAGCTGGCACGCACCACCGGGTCCGCGACGCTGCTGCCCGAGCTGATCCACGCCCACGAGGCGCCCGGTGTCGCCGTCCGGCCGCTGGCCGAGGGCGGGGTCGAGCGGCTGGTCTACGTGCTCACGCGGCGGACGTCACCGCCGACGGTGGCCGCGGTGGCCGCCGCGCTCCACGACGCCGCCACCCGCGAGGCCGGCGCCGCAGTTGATCACGTTGTGCATGCCTAGCCCTGCTTTCCCAGGGCTGCAGCCCGTGACAAGCACGCGCAACCCTCGACAAGTACCACCGCGCGGACGGGGCCGCCCGCGTCAGGCCGCGCCCGCCCTCCGCGTGAAGGTCAGGTGCGTGACGCCGCTCGGCGACGACACCGCCTCCACCGCGTAGGCGTCCTCGAGCCCCTCGAGCCCGTCCCACACCCGGGAACCGCGCCCGAGCACCACCGGCACCTGCACCAGGTGCATCAGGTCGACCAGCCCGGCGGCGACGAAGTCGCGGATGACCGTCGCGCCACCGCCGAGCCGGACGTCGAGACCACGCGCCGCCTCGCGAGCCACCGCGAGCGCCTCGGCCGGTGCGGCGTCCAGGAACTGGAAGGTGGTGCCGCCGTCCATCTCCAGCGGCGGCCGCGGACGGTGGGTCAGCACGAACGTCGGCGTGCCGAACGGCGGGGTCTCGCCCCACCAGCCGCGCCACCCGTCGTCGTCCTGCCAGCCGGGTGGCCCGAACTTGCCCGCGCCCATGATCTCCGCGCCGATGCCGTCCGAGTGCCGCTGCGCCAAGGCGTCGTCGACGCCGGAGCTTCCGGTCTCGGCGTCCCAGAAGCGGGTCGCGAACATCCACTCGTGCAGGCGCTCGCCGGCGTGGCCGAACGGCGCCTCGGCCGACTGCGGCTCGCCGGTGCCGAACCCGTCGAGCGAGATCGAGAAGTTGTGGACGCGCAGCTGCGACATCGTGGCCTCCAGGCTCGGACGACGGCGGAGCCCCCGCCGTCACCCCTACCGACCGCCAGGGCCGGCCGTTCTCATCGCTGCCGGCTCAGCCGGCGGCATCGAGGCGAGCGGCCAGACCGGAGAGCGCGGAGTCGAGGTCACCGGCCACCACGAGGTCGTCCATCACCTCGCGTCGGATGAAGCCGGCGTCGACCAGCCCGTCGACCGCGTCGAGCAGCGGCCGCCAGAAGCCGCCGACGTCCAGGAAGCCGACCGGGTCGTCGTTGAAACCGATGTGCCGCCAGCTCCAGACCTCGACGACCTCCTCCAGCGTGCCCAGCCCTCCGGGCAGGCACAGGAACGCATCGGCGAGCTCGGCCATCAGCGCCTTGCGCTCGTGCATCGTCTCGACGACGTGCAGCTCGGTGAGGTCGTGGCGCCCCCACTCGCGCTCGACCATCGAGCGCGGGATGACGCCGACCACCTCGCCGCCGGCGTCCAGGGCGCCTTGCGAGACGTCGCGCATCAGCCCGAAGCCTCCCCCGCCGTACACGAGCCCGATGCCGCGCTCGGCGAGCCCGCGCCCGACGTCGTACGCCGCGCTCGGCAGGGCGGGGTCGACGCCGGGGCTCGACCCGCAGAAGACGGCGACACGACGGATGCTCCGGCTCACGCGCCGAGTCTAGGAACCCGCAGCCCGTCAGAAGAGGCTGAGCTGGTCGTCGGTCGGCACCGGCTCGACGGCCTTCGCCGGGCGCTGCTCGCGGTGGTAGACGTGCGGCAGGTCCTCGAGCTCGGCCAGCCGGTCCCACGACGCCGCACCGGGAGGCGCCGCACCGGTCAGCGCCCACAGCGACGGACCGAGCCGGATGTCGCGCTGCAGCAGGCCGTTCTGCAGCCGGACGACGTCCATCGGCACCCGCATCGACTCGACCGGCGGCAGCTCGAGCCCGTCGTTCATGGACATCAGCCGCAGGTTGCGCTCGACGTTGGCCCGCGCCACCGGGTCGGCCAGCCGCCGGGCCGCGGCCACGCCGATCGCGGCCTCCACCTCGGCACCCCGCCCGTCGTCGAGGGCAGCGTAGGCGTCGGCGACTCGCGCGTAGGCGCCCATCAGCCGTGCCGCCGTCTTCGCCCCGATCCCCAGCGCCCCGGGCAAGTTGTCGGACACGTCCCCGCGCACCGCCGCGTAGTCGCGGTACCGCCCCTGCGAGACGCCGCACGCGGCCGGCATGCGCGCGGGCGTGAGCAGCGGCGAGGCGTCGATGCCGCCGACGATCACGCGCAGCACCGAGGTCCACTCGTCGATCAGGGCGAAGGCGTCGCGGTCGCTGGTGACCAGCGTGCTGCGCCAGCCCGCACGTCGGGCCGTGGCGGCAGCCGAGGCCAGGACGTCGTCCGCCTCCCAGCCCTCGTGCTGGACGACGGCGAACCCCGCCGCGCGCAGCAGGTCGGGGGCGGCGGCGAGCTGGTCGAGCAGCTCGGGCGACTTCTCGCGGCGGCCGGCCTTGTAGTCGGGGTACTCGCTCTTGCGGCACGAGTCGCCCTCGCAGTCGAAGGCCACCACCACGGCGTCGGGCGTGAGGCGGGCCGCGGCACCGCCCACCGAGACGACCATGCCGCGCAGCGCCCAGACCGGCCGGCCGGTGGTGTCGCGCTGGCCGCTGTGCTCGTGCGCGTGGTGCGCCCGGTGCAGCAGGCTGTTGCCGTCGACCGCCATGAGCAGCGGGGACGACGGGAGCGGGCCGGGCGAGGTCACGCCACGACCGTAACCCGGCCCACCGACGTCCGGCTCAGCCCTCCGGGTGCCACGACGACGGCTCGCCCGGCGAGGTCGCGGCGGTCCAGGCCGTGCCGTCCCACCAGCGGGTCAGCGTGGGGTCGGCCTCGTCGGGGTACCAGCCCGGCGGGGGCAGCGCGGGGTCGGCCGCCCGACGACGTCCGGCGAAGGCTGCGACGAGCAGCAGCACCACGCCCAGGACGGCGAGCGGGACGGCCATCACGTAGCAGCTGAAGGCCAGCATCCCCGGCCCGTCGACGTCCGGGTCGCCGGTGGCGAGGACGTACTGGGCCCACCCGACCAGCGCGGCACCGCCCGCGAGGCACCCGGCCCCGCCGGCCCAGAACGACCTCCGCCACCCCTGGCGCCGCACGTCACCATGGTGCGCCCGCCGACGGCCTCAGCGGAAGCACGCGCCGGTCACGGTGCGTGCCGCGATCAGGCCCCGATGCGGATCTTGGCGTCCTTGTCGGCGAGCTCGACGTAGGTCTGGCCGGGCGCCATCTGCAGCGGGCTGCCGTCGGCGAGCGTGAACCGAAACGGGTCGTCGAGCCCGCCCTTGCTCCAGGTGCCGGTGACGTAGCGGCCGCCGTTGGCGTAGTAGAACGAGCCCTTGCGGTGCGAGACGTCGTGCGCCGGCTCGTCGTGGCCGGACCCCGAGTAGGTCTTGGCGTAGTGCTGCCGCGCGCGGATCACCAGGACGTTGTCGGGCGCCACGCGCTTGCCGTTCGCCAGGGTGTGCGGCCCCCAGGGCATCGAGCGCAGGTAGGTGCCGGACCGCGCGTCGTAGGTGTAGCCCATGACGTAGCCGTCGCCCTTCCACGGCACCCCGATCGTGCGCGCCTTCTTGCCCTTGGCGGTGCTGGCGCCCGCCGAGGTCGCCGCGAACGGGAAGTACACCTGCTTCGGGCCGCTCTTGAAGGCGCTGGTCTGCTTCGCCAGCACCTCCGGGTGGCAGACGACGGCGCGGTCGTAGTACGTCACGCCCTGGTAGGTGCGCACGCGGTTCGGGTCGATCGAGTACGACCCCGTGCCGCGCGTCTCGAGGTACGACAGCGACCCGTCGACCAGGCGGCGGTAGTGCTTCACGTAGTTGAGCACCCAGCCGGTGGCGCCGGTGTTGCCGATGATCGCGCCGATGGGGCTGAGCAGCGCGACGTCGACCGGCCGGATCGAGCGCACCGGCCCGACGTCGTCCGGCATGCGCGAGTGGAACACCGGCACCAGGCGCGTGCTGCTGTAGCCGGAGGCGTCGGGGTAGCCGTCGAGCTCGACGAAGACGATGTCGGCGAGGTCGAGGCCGACCTGCGGGTGCTCGTTCTTGTTGTCCGGCACTTTGACCGCAACGGCGGCGTGCTTGGCGTCGGACGGGTCCTTGAGCAGCTTGCCGGTCAGCGGCCAGCGCGGGCGCGTGTCCTTCGGCGTCGCGGACGGCGTCGGCGTGGGCGTCGGCGTCGCGGACGGCGACGGGCTGGGTGCCGCCTTCGGTGTGTCCTTCGAGCAGCTCGCGAGGGCGACCCCGGCGACGCCGAGCACTCCTCCGAGCAGCAGCGTGCGACGGTCGAACGCTTCGGTCACGATCCGGTTCCCCTCGAGGTGGTGCGGCAGTCTTGTCCCGGTGGTTCCAGCGGAGGGCGTGGGATTCGAACCCACGAGACGGTTGCCCGCCTAGCGGTTTTCAAGACCGCCGCGCTCGGCCACTACGCGAGCCCTCCTGAGCAGCGTCATCATGCCCCACCGCGCCCGCGCCGCCGCTGACCCAGGGCGCGGTGCAGCTCGCGGTCGAGCCAGTCGCGGGCCCGCTGGTCGACGTCCAGCCACTGCAGGCCCACCACGCGCAGCAGCCGGTGGGCGTGCGTGCGGCGCGACCGGACGACGGCCCGCACCCGATCGCCGCGCGGCAGCGCGATCTGCACCTCGGCGCCGGCCATCGGCGCGAGCGTGCCCTCGATGAGCAGGGCGGCACCTTCGGCCGAGACGTCGACGAGCCGGCCCGCGACGTCCTGGTCGCGCACCTGCACGCGCACCGCCACGGCCGCCTCGACGCGCGGGCTGCGTCGCGTCTGCTGCCGCACCAGCCAGGCCGGACGGTCGAGGACCAGCTGGCCGTCGCGCACCTCGCGCACCGTCGTCGTCCAACCGCCTGCTTCGTCGCTCCAGCAGTGCACCTGCTCGCCGACCCCGGGCAGGGCCGACGGGGCGCCGTCCAGCGCGTACACGACCCCGTCGGCGGTGCCTTGCGGCTCGGCCAGCCGGCCCACGAGACCGGCGGGGTTGGTGCTGTGGCTGATCAGCGCCATCGGACCGAGTCGCTCCCGCAGCGGCGTCACGCGCCGAGCCTATGTCCCGCACCGCCCAGAAGGCGGTCACGTCCGCGCGGGTTCCGTGGCACAGTGGTCCGGCCAGTGATCAACCCGAGCGCAGGGGCGGGCCCATGGGCACACCCGACACCCCACCGGACGACGGCCGCGCCGTCGGCGGTGCGGTGCCGCCTGCGCCCGCGACGAGCGTGCCGACCGGCGAGATCGAGGCGCGGCTGCGGCAGGCGCTGACCGACGGCGCGGTGACGCTGCACTACCAGCCGGTTGTCACGCTGCCGTCGGCGCGAGCCACCGGCGTCGAGGCCCTGGCCCGCTGGACCGACCCCGTCCTCGGCGTCGTCCCGCCCGACGTCTTCATCCCGGTCGCCGAGGCCTCGGGGCTGATCCACCCGCTCGGCGCGCAGGTGCTGTTCGCCGCCTGCCGCACCGCGGCCGGCTGGCCGGCGCGCGAGGGCCGGCTGCCCACGGTGGCCGTCAACGTCTCGCCGCTGCAGCTGGCCACGCCGGCGTTCGTCGGGCAGGTCGCGACGGCGCTGGAGGAGTCGGGCCTGCGGCCGCAGCAGCTGCTGCTCGAGATCACCGAGTCGGCCGCGATCGAGGACCTCGAGGAGGGCGCGGCCCGCCTGCACGCGCTGCGCTCGCTCGGCGTCCGCATCGCGCTGGACGACTTCGGCATCGGCCACTCGCCGCTGAGCATGCTGCGGCAGCTGCCGATCGACCTGCTCAAGATCGACCGGTCGTTCGTCGCGAAGGTGCACGAGAACGCCCGCGACGCGGTCGTCGTCCGGCTGCTGATCGACACCGCCCACACCCTCGGGCTGACGGTGTGCGGCGAGGGCGTCGAGACCCGCGAGCAGGCGCGCCAGCTGGTGGCGCTCGGCTGCGACACCGCCCAGGGCTGGTACTTCGGGCGTCCCGCACCGGCGTCGGCCGAGCTCGAGCACGACCTCGACCAGCCCTCCGGCAAGGTCGTGAGAGCGCTCGACGTGTCGCAGCCGGCGCCGATCCAGATCGGGTCCGACGAGCTCGTCACCATCACGCGGCCGGACGCGCTGGTGCTCTACGCCTCCCCCGGCTCGCTCGCGGTGCTCGGCTACACGCCGTCCGACCTCATCGGCACCTCGATGGCCGACCACCTGCACCCCGACGAGGCGCAGGAGATCCTCACGACCCGCGAGCCCGAGCGCGGCCAGCCGCCGTCGGTGCGCATCCACCGCGCGCGGCACCGCGACGGCGGCTACCGCTGGCTCAACACGCGCGCGCAGCTGCTGCGCGACCCCGACGGCCGGCCCTCGCAGGTGGTGGCAACGAGCCGCGACGTCACGCCGCAGGTCGAGGCCGAGCGGCTGCTGGCCTCGACCGAGGCGACGCTCAGCTGGGCCTTCGAGCAGTCGCCGATCGGCATGGCGCTCTCGGACTTCGACGGCGGCATCGTGCGCGTCAACCGGGCGTTCGCCTCGATGCTGGGCTACCGACCGGAGGAGCTCGTCCGGGTGCTCGTGCCCGACATCACCTTCGCCGCCGACCGCGAGGTCGACGCCAAGAACCTGCGCGCCCTGCTCGAGAACCACCGCTCGACCCAGCACGTCTCGAAGCGCTACCTGCACGTCGACGGCACGACCGTGGCGGCGCACGTGTGGGCGACGACGCTGGACGACGACAGCGGCGACCCGACGTTCGTCGTCGCGCACATCATGCCTGCGGAGGACCTGTGAGCCCGACCCGTGTCGGCGTCATCGGCACCGGGGGCATCGCCCGGGCCATGACGCGCGACGTCGCGCTGCTGCCGGACGTCGAGGTCGTGGCGGTGGGATCGCGGACGGCGGAGCAGGCGTCCGCTTTCGCTGCGGCGCATGGTGTTTCGCGGGCGCACGGCAGCTACGAGGCGCTGGCCACCGACCCCGAGGTCGACGTCGTGTACGTCGCGACGCCGCACCCGGGGCACCACGACGCGGCCCTGCTGGCCATCGAGGCGGGAAAGGCCGTGCTGGTCGAGAAGCCGTTCACGATGGACGCCGCGCAGGCCCGCGCGCTCGTCGCCGCGGCGCGCGCCCGGGGCACCTTCTTGATGGAGGCCATGTGGGCGCGGTTCAACCCCCACCTGGTCGCGGTGCGCGAGGTGCTGGCCCGGGGCGAGCTCGGCGAGGTCGTCACGGTGACGGCCGACCACGGGCAGTGGTTCGCCTTCGACCCGTCGCACCGGCTGTTCGCACCCGAGCTCGGCGGCGGCGCGCTGCTCGACCTCGGCGTCTACGTGGTGTCGTTCGCCTCGATGGTGCTGGGACCGCCGTCCGCGGTCACGGCCCGGTCGACGCCGACGTCCACCGGGGTCGACGCCCAGACGTCGATGGTGCTCGACCACGCGTCGGGTGCGCAGGCGGTGCTCTCGACGACGTTGCGAGCCAAGAGCCCTTGCCGCGCAACGGTGGTCGGCACCGATGGACGCCTCGAGATCGACACGACCTTCTACTCGCCGACGTCCTTCACCGTGGTGCCGCGCACGGGGGAGCCGTGGCGCTTCGACGAGCCGCACGAGGGCCACGGGCTGCGGCACGAGATGGCCGAGGTGGCGCGCTGCCTGCGCGAGGGCCTCACCGAGAGCCCGGTCATGCCGCTGGACGAGACCGTCTCGATCATGGACACCCTGGACGAGGTGCGCCGCCAGATCGGTCTGACCTACCCCGGCCTGCCGTAGCCCTTCCCTCGCCGGAGCCGCTTTCCCTCGCAGATGCCGCTGCCGGGGCCTGCCCAGCGGCACGGGTGAGGGAAACCGGCACCGGTGAGGGAAGACCGGCGTCAGATGAAGAGGGCGGGGTCGGCCCAGACGTCGTAGGGGTCGGCCGGCACCGGGACGTCGGGCGGCGGCTGCCGCACCTGCCCCGGGACGCCGACCACCACCGCACCCGGCGGCACGTCCTTGACCACCACCGAGTTGGCGCCGATCTGCGCGCCGCGCCCCACCGTCACCGGCCCCAGCACCCGGGCGCCCGCGCCGATGACGACGCCGTCCTCCACCGTCGGGTGCCGCTTCACGCGCTCGAGCGACCGCCCGCCCAGGGTCACCCCGTGGTAGAGCATCACGTCGTCCCCGACCACGGCGGTCTCGCCGATCACGACACCCATCGCGTGGTCGATGAACAGCCGCCGCCCGAGCACGGCCCCGGGGTGGATCTCGACGCCGGTCAGCGTGCGGTTCAGCTGCGAGAGCAGCCGCGCCGCGAGCCGCAGCCCCGGCCGCTGCCACATGCGGTGGGCCACCCGGTGCACCCAGACCGCGTGCAGCCCCGGGTAGGCGAGCGCCAGCTCGACGCGGCTGCGGGCGGCCGGGTCGCGACGTCCGGCCGCCTCGAGGTCCTCGAGGAACCGGTCACGCACCCCCGCCCAGCCCTTGACCAGCGTGGGTGACGGCACAGATCTGTTGACGTGCAACGGGTCTCAGTCCAGCAGGTCCTGGTAGAGGATCGTCGACAGGTAGCGCTCGCCGAAGCTCGGGATGATCACGACGATCGTCTTGCCGTCGTTCTCGGGCCGCTTGGCGACGTCGACCGCGGCCTTGAGCGCCGCACCCGACGACAGCCCGACCAGCAGCCCCTCCTCGGCGGCCGCCCGGCGGGCCCACTCGACCGCGCTGTCGGCGTTGACGTCGATGACCTCGTCGTAGACCGACGTGTCGAGGATCTCGGGCACGAAGTTCGCGCCGATCCCCTGGATCTTGTGCGGGGCCGGCTGACCGCCGTTGAGGATCGGCGACTCCTCGGGCTCGACCGCGATGATCTGCACCTCGGGCCTCTTCTCCTTCAGCACCTGGCCGACCCCGGTGATGGTGCCGCCCGTGCCGATGCCGGCGACGACGACGTCCACGGCCCCGTCGGTGTCGTCCCAGATCTCGACGGCCGTGGTGCGGCGGTGGATCGCCGGGTTGGCCTCGTTCGCGAACTGCCGCGCCAGGACCGCCCCGCGCTCCTGCGCGATCGCCTCGGCCCGCGCGACGCAGCCCTTCATGCCCTCCGCGCCGGGCGTCAGCACCAGCTCGGCCCCGAAGGCCCGCAGCAGCGCCCGCCGCTCCTTGCTCATCGTCTCGGGCATGGTGAGCACCACCTGGTAGCCGCGCGCCGCACCCACCATGGCGAGCGCGATGCCGGTGTTGCCGCTCGTGGCCTCGACGATCGTGCCCCCCGGCTTCAGCTCGCCGGACGCCTCGGCCGCGTCGATGATCGAGACGCCGATCCGGTCCTTGACGCTGTTGGCCGGGTTGTAGAACTCGAGCTTGGCGAGCACCGTGGCGCCGGCGCCGTCGGTGATGCGGTTGAGGCGCACCAGCGGGGTGTTCCCGATCAGGGCGGTCACGTCGTCGTAGATGCGGCTCACGGTGCAGTCACCTCGGGGGGTCGGGCCGGCGGGCGCTCGCGCCGGCGGCGCGGGGCAGCACGGACGACGGGTGCGTCGTCCCGTACCAGGGAACACCGGCCGCACGGAGCAGTCATCCCGTGGACACCACCAATCCGCATGCTGAGACGGCCGCCCACCAGCTGGCCCGGTCGGCGACGCCCGGAAGGCCCCGCTACGGGCGGATCTCGCCCGAGCCGCGCTGCACCAGCGTCGGCGGCAGCACCAGGTGCTCGGGCACCGAGTGGTCGCCGTCGATGCGCGAGAACAGGATGCGGGTCACCTCGGCGCCGATCTGGGCGACGTTCTGCCGGATGACGGTGAGCGGCGGGTCGACCAGGTCGGCGAGCGGGAAGTCGTCGAAGCCGACGAGGGCCACGGAGCCGGTCGCCCCGCGCTGGCGCAGCGCCCGGATCGCCCCGACGGCCAGCGCGTTGCGCGCGGCGAAGATCGCGGTCGGCGGCTGCTCGGAGTCCAGCAGCCGCAGCGTGGCCTCGGTCGCGACGTCCTCCGACCGCAGCGAGGTGACGACGTGCTCGGGCCGCACCGGCAGGCCGGCGGCCTGCAGCGCCGCCCAGTACCCGGCCAGGCGCGCGGCACCGGTCTGGATGTCGGGCAGGTCGGCCAGCACCGCGATGCGCTCGTGCCCGTGCGCGAGCAGGTGCTCGACCGCCATGCGCGCCCCGCCAGCGTTGTCGACCGTGACCGAGTCGGCGTCCAGGCCCTGCGGACGCCGGTCGACGAACACCACCGGCAGCCCGGCCCGGACGTCGTCGACCAGGTAGTCCTGCCGCTGGGTCGCCGGCATCAGCAGCAGTCCGTCGACCCGTCGCCGCACCAGGCTCTCGACCAGGGTGTGCTCGCGGTCGGGCTCCTCGTCCAGGCTGGCGGCGAACAGCAGCATGTCGCGGCTGTGCGCGGCGTCCTCGAGGCTGCGCAGCAGCGCGGCCGAGAAGCTGTTGCTCACGTCCTGCACGAGCGCACCCACCATGGCGCTGCGCGCGTTGGCGCGGCGCAGGTTGCTCGCCGCCAGGTTGTGCCGGTAGCCGAGCTGGCGCACGGCCTTCTCGACCCGGGCCTTCACCTCGGGCGAGACCCCCGGCTCGCGGTTCACGACGCGCGAGACCGTCTTGATGCTCACGCCGGCCAGCGCCCCCACCTCGCGCATGGTGGCGCGGGGCCTGGGGCCCGTTGACATCGGTGTCACGATTGCACCCGCTCTCGCGCCGAGCCCTTGACTTTCGTGCACTCCGGGACTACACACTACTTCTGCCAACGTTGTCAAGGCGCGCAGCGCTGCTCAGAGAGGGACCAGCTGACATGACTCGCATGACACTCAGGAGCCCGTCCGCACGGCGGGCCGTCGCCATCACTGCGGCCCTCGTCACCGTCACCGGTCTGGCGGCCTGCAACCGGGGTGGTGACGACGCCGGGGGCGGTTCCGGCGGCGGCGACGCCGCGGTGGGCGTCAGCCTGATCACCAAGGACTCGACCAACCCGTTCTTCGTCGCCATGCAGAAGGGCGCGAAGGCCGACGCCACGAAGAACAACGTCAAGCTCACCGTCGCCTCCGGCAAGCAGGAGGGTGACGACCAGGGCCAGATCACCGCGATCGAGGACTCCATCGCCCGCGGCGACAAGGGCATCCTCATCACCCCGATGAGCACCGGCGTCAACGCCGCGATCAAGAAGGCCCGCGACGCCGGCCTCTACGTCATCGCGCTCGACACCCCGCCCGACCCGGCTGACACGGTCGACATCACGTTCGCGACCGACAACCGCGAGGCCGGCAAGCTCGACGGCCAGTGGGCCGCGGCGCAGATGGACGGCAAGGACGCCGTCATCGCGCTGCTCGACCTGTTCGACGACAAGATCGTCTCGGTCGACTACAACCGCGACCAGGGCTTCCTCGAGGGCATGGGCATCGACGTCGCCGACCCGAAGAAGAACGGTGACGAGGCCAAGACCGGCAAGTACACCGGCGGCAAGGGCGGCAACTACACGATCGTCTGCAACGAGGCGGGCCAGGGCGCCGAGGACGGCGGCCGCTCGGCGATGGAGAAGTGCCTCGCCAAGAACCCCGACATCAACGTGGTCTACACGATCAACGAGCCCACCGCGGTCGGCGCCAACGCCGCGCTGAAGGCGGCCGGCAAGACGGCCACCATCGTCTCGGTCGACGGCGGGTGCGCGGGTGTCAGCAGCGTCAAGAGCGGCGTCATCGGCGCCACGGCGCAGCAGTACCCGCTGAAGATGGCGACGCTCGGCATGGAGGCCATCGCCAAGATCGCCCGCGGTGGCGAGAAGCCGCAGACGACGTCCGGCCTGGACTTCTACAACACCGGGGTCGCCCTGGTGACGGACAAGCAGGCCGAGGGCGTCGACAGCATCAGCTCGGACGACGGCTCCAAGATCTGCTGGGGCAACTGACCCGATGACGACCACCACCGGCTCTGCTGCCGCCGCCGAGTTCGCTCGGCGGCGGCAGTCCCCGCTCCAGAAGGTCCAGCACCAGCTGCACGGCAGACCGTGGCTGAGCCCGCTGTTCCTCCTGTTCGTCGCCTTCGTGGCCTTCTTCATCGCGACGCCGACGTTCCTCACGCCCAACTCCATGGGCATCCTGCTGCAGCAGTCGGCGGTCGTGGCGGCGCTCGCCGTCGGCCAGACCCTGGTGATCCTCACCGCCGGCATCGACCTGTCGGTCGGCGCGATCATGGTGCTGTCGATGATGGTCATGGCCACCTTGAGCAAGGACGGCGGCATGCCCGGCGTCCTCGGCCTGCTGATCGGCGTCGTGCTGGCCACCGCGGCCGGCCTGCTCAACGGCGTCCTCGTCACCCGGATCAACCTGCCGCCGTTCATCGTCACGCTCGGCACGCTGAGCATCTTCACCGCGATCGCGCTGCTGTACTCCGGCGGCGAGAGCATCCAGGCCGACCACCTGCCGCGGGTGCTCAACTTCCTGGGCGAGGGCTTCGCGATCGGTGCCTTCCGCCTGACCTGGGGCATCGTCGTCGTGATCATCATCTACGCGGTGATCGGCTTCGTGCTGTCGCAGACCGCCTGGGGTCGCTACGTCTACGCGGTCGGCGACGACGCCGAGTCAGCCCGCCTGTCCGGCGTCCCGAGCAAGCGCATCCTGCTCGGCGTCTACACCGTGGCCGGTCTGATCTACGGCATCGCCGCCTGGATCCTCATCGGCCGCGCCGGGGCGGCGACGCCCAACGCGGCACCGGACGCCAACCTGGCCAGCATCACCGCCGTCGTGATCGGCGGCACCAGCCTGTTCGGCGGCCGCGGCCGGCTGGTGGGCACGCTCATCGGCGCGCTCATCGTCCAGACCCTGCAGTTCGGCCTGTCGCAGATGGGCGTCGACCAGCAGTGGCGCGTGCTGGCCACCGGCATCCTCGTGATCGTGGCCGTCGCGGTCGACCAGTGGATCAGGAAGGTCAAGGCATGACGACGACAGAGCTCGAGGTCGCCCACGGCGGCGTGCCGGAGGGCAAGCAGCACATCTACGAGCAGCAGCCGGTGCTGCAGGCCCGCAAGCTGGTCATCACCTTCGGTCGGGTCGTCGGCCTCGACGGCGTCGACCTCGACCTGTACCCCGGCGAGATCCTCGCGGTCATCGGCGACAACGGCGCCGGCAAGTCGACGCTCATCAAGTGCCTGACCGGCGCGTACGTGCCGGACTCCGGGGACATCTCGATGAACGGCAAGCCGGTGAACTTCCGCAAGCCGCAGGACGCGCGCGAGGCGGGCATCGAGACGGTCTACCAGCAGCTGGCGGTCATCCCGGCGCTCGACATCGCGAGCAACCTGTACCTCGCCCGCGAGGAGCGCCGCAAGGGACCGCTCGGCTCGGTGCTGCGCATGCTCGACAAGAAGGGCATGGAGCGCCGGGCGGGCAAGTCGGTGGAAGACCTCGGGATCCAGACGATCCAGAACATGGGGCAGGCCGTCGAGACGCTGTCCGGCGGTCAGCGCCAAGCGGTCGCCGTCGCCCGCGCGGCGGCGTTCGGCTCCAAGGTCGTGGTGCTCGACGAGCCCACGGCCGCCCTGGGCGTCAAGGAGTCCGGCATGGTGCTGGACATGATCAAGCAGCTGCGCGACCAGGGGCTCTCGATCATCTTCATCAGCCACAACATGCCGCACGTGTGGGAGGTCGCCGACCGCATCCACATCCAGCGCCTCGGCGGGCGGGCCGGCGTCATCACCCCGCAGACGCACGACATGGGTGAGGGCGTGGCCATCATGACCGGGGCCAAGAAGCTGGACGGCCCGGCGTGAGCGAGCGCATCGTCGTCGGCTACATCCCGAGCTCGCAGGGCGTCGCGGCGTTCGAGCGGGCCAAGGACGAGGCGGTGATGCGCGGCGGCCGGCTGGTCGTCGTCAACACCGGCCGGGGCGGCAACTACGCCGACCCGGTGTTCGCCTCGGCCGCCGACCTCGACAGCATCGAGTCCGAGCTGACCGAGGCCGGGATCGACCACGAGGTGCAGCAGCCGACCGAGGGCCGCGACGCGGCCGACGAGATCCTGCGGGCGGCCGCGGCGCACGACGCCACCCTGGTGGTGATCGGCATCCGGCAGCGCAGCCCGGTCGGCAAGCTCATCCTCGGCAGCACCGCCCAGCGCGTGCTGCTCGAGGCGTCCTGCCCGGTGCTCGCGGTCAAGCAGAAGGCCTGAGCCGCAGCGGGTCTGGACGTGGCGCGGCCGGCGCCGGTGCCTCTGGGGCACCGACGCCGGCCGGGTCGTGAGCGGGGCGCTCGAGCGGTGAGGCTCAGGCCCCGGTGAGACGCTGCATCGCCAGCTGGACGACGGAGATCAGCGCCTGCTTGGTCGCCGCGCGGGTGCGCGCGTCGGTGTAGAGCATCGGCACGTGCGCCGGGATGGCCAGCGCCTCACGGACGTCCTCGAGCTGGTGGCGGGCCACGCCGTCGAAGCAGTTGACCGCGACGACGAACGGGATCTGCCGGGCCTCGAAGTAGTCCACGGCCGGGAAGCACTGGTCGAGCCGGTCGGTGTCGACCAGGACGACGGCGCCGATCGCGCCCTTGACCAGGTCGTCCCACATGAACAGGAACCGGTCCTGGCCAGGCGTGCCGAACAGGTACAGCCACAGGTTGCCCGGGAGCGAGATGCGCCCGAAGTCCATGGCCACCGTGGTGGAGGTCTTGCGGTCCGTCACGCCACCGGCGTCGTCGACGCCGAGCGAGTGCTCGGTCATCGCGGCCTCGGTGCGCAGCGGCTCGATGTCGGACAGGGATCCGATGAAGGTCGTCTTGCCGACGGCGAAGCCGCCCGCGACGACGATCTTGACGACGGTGGGGGGCGCGTCGGGGGTACCCGCAGCAGTGGGCGTGCCCGGGGCTCCCGCGGGCGTGCCCTGCGGGGCGACGTCAGAGCGAGGAAATGCCATTGAGAACACTCTCCAGGACGCTGAGGCTGGTTGCGGGGGCAGATGCGGTGAGGGCGCCGGACCCGTGGATCCGGACCTTGCCGGCGTCGGACAGGTCGCTGATGATGACCCGCACGATGCCGACAGGAAGGCTGACGTGGGCGGACAGCTCCGCCACGGACAGGTACTGGTCGGCGGTGAGCTCGAGGATCTTGCGGCGCTCGGGGGTCAGCCCGATGTCGTCGTGACCACCGAGCGCCTGGACCAGCGCCTCGACGGGAAGGGGCTCGTTCGTCGTGGTCCGCGTGCGGCCGCCGGTGACGGCGTACGGACGGACGGCGTACGTCTCCTCGTCCGCCTCGTCCTCGGCCAGGTCGGCCGGGAAGTCGAGGGGGTCCACCGGGATCACCCCCCGGCCCCAGCCCGCAGCGCGCCGGCGACGGGGAGGCGCGAGCGCATCTCCGACACGAGCTGCGGGGTGAGCGTCGCCTCGGTACGGCTGACCAGGAGGGCCATCTCGTAGCCGATCAGACCGACGTCGCAGGTGGCGTCGGCCATCACCGACAGCACGGAGCCGTCGGAGATGCTCATGGTGAACAGGAACAGGGTGTCCATCTCGACGATGGACTGCCGGACCTCGCCGCTGCGCAGCTGGCGAGCAGCTCCGCGGGTGAGGCTGGCCATGCCCGACACGATCGCCGCCAGCTGGTCGCCGCTGGTCCGGTCGAGCTCGTCGGACATGGCCATCAGGAGCCCGTCGGCGGACACGACGAGCGTGTGCCGCACGCCGGGCACGCTCTTCACGAAGTTGTCGAGGAGCCAGCTGAAGTTGGCTGCCTCGGTGCTCATCGTCGTCACGGTGGTGGTCCTCCGTCGCATCTGCGCTGGTGTTGCTTGCTGGGTTGATCGGACAGGGTGGTGCAGGTCTTGAGCGGTCACGGGTCGTCAGACCCGCTCGGCGTAGGCCGGATCTGGGGGCAGATCAGCCGTCGGCCTGGTCGGTGGGCTGGTGGCTGGCAGGGCTGGTACGACCGCGCTCCACGCCGGCCCGGAAGCCGCTGAGCATGGTGCGGACGTCGGCGGCGTTGCGGGCGCCCCGGCGGGCCCCGATGGGCTCCTCCGGCTGTGCCTGCGCGGCCTGGCCGGCCGGGGTGGCCAGCGGGGTGCGGCGCTGCAGCGTCACCGGAGCACCGGGCTCCAGCGTCTGCGGGCTGTAGGACGACAGGGCCGACAGCTCGGACAGCGCCTCGGACGCCATGGCCGACCGCTCGCGCAGGCTGGCCGCGGCCGCCATGGCGGGCACCGCGCTCGGGAACGCGGGCTCGACCGGCACCTCGTGCTCCACCGGCGCGGGCGCCGTGAAGAGCGGGGCCTCGGCCGCCGGGCCGGCGGCCGCGGGGGCGAACAGCGAGGACGGCGCGGGCTCCGGCACGACCGGGGCACCGAAGATCTCGGGCTCCGGCGCCACCGGGGCGACCGGAGCGGGCTCCGGCTGCCGGGCGGCGGGGATCGACGGGACCGACGGGACCGAGGGCACCGACGGGACCGCGGGGACCGGGGCCGTCGGGGCGACGTACGGCGCAGCCGGGGCGGGCGCGCTGGAGGCCACGGGGGCCGGCGCGGGCAGCGGCTTCGGGGTGCGTCGGCCCAGACGGCCACGGCCACCACGGGTGGGCAGGATGTCCATGGACGGCGCGCCGACCGGCGGCAGCGCCGGCGCGGCGGGCACCTCGGCGACCGGGGCCACCTCGGGCTCCTCGGCGACGGGCTGCTCGACCGGCTCGGCGACCGGCTCGACCGGCTCGACCGGGGCGGCGTCGCGAGCCAGCTCCGACAGCGCGGAGCGGGCGTCGCCGAACGACGGCACGGGCTCGGCCTCGACGACCGGCTCGAGGGCGACCGGCTCGAGGGCGAAGGTCGGGGCGACCTCCGGCTCGACCTCGGCGACCGGCTCCAGCTCGGCGACGGTCTCCTCGACCGCCTCGACCTGGGGCTCGACCTGGGGCTCGACCTGGGGCTCGACCTCGGGCTCGACCTCGGCGACCGGCTCCTCGGCCGGCTCGACGACGTCCGCGACCTCGACCTCGACGACCTGCTCGACCTCGGCCACCTCGGGCTCGGGGGTCCAGCCGGCGTCCAGCGGGCCGGGCGTCTCGACGACGGCCTCGACGACCGGCTCGGCCTCGACGACGGCCTCGACGACCGGCTCGACGACGGGCTCGGCCTCGACGACCGGCTCGGCGACGTCGCGCGTCGGCAGCGCCGAGGATTCCTCGAGCACCGGCACGAAGGCCTGCTCGCCGTCGTCCAGCGGCGTGTTCAGCGCGGGCAGGTCGAAGGGAGCGGCGGGACGGGTGCCCTCGACGTTCTCCTCGACCGCACGGCGCGAGCGGAAGTTGCTGAAGATGCCGCCACGGGGACCGCCGGCCGGCGCGTCGGCCGCGGGGGCCTCGGCAGCGGGGGCGGCGTCGCGCGGGGCGCGCTTGGGCAGGGCGTCGGCGTCCACCTCGGGGGCGTCGACGACC
>NZ_BAAGXY010000020.1:0-60174 GCF_054779595.1 Angustibacter peucedani | reverse complement strand
CCCGCACGGCCCCGTCGACGCGCTGCGTCAGGCCGCCGTCGCCGGGCGCCCGTCCCGACCGCCACACGGGCACGGCGACCGCGGCCTCGTGCAGCCCGCGCGCGAGCTCGTGCGGGGTGGGGCGGCGGTGCGGGTCCGGGTGCACGGCCTGCTCGACGAGGTCTACCAGCGCCGCCGGGACGTGGGGCGCCACGAGCCCGGCCAGGGGCTCGCGGCTGGGCACGCCGGGCGGTGGCGCGCCCGTGAGGGCGAACCAGGCGAGCGCGCCGAGCCCGTGCACGTCGCTGGCCGGGGTGGGCGCGCCGCCCGTGAGCACCACCGGGTCGACGAACCCGGGCGTGCCGTAGACCTCGTCGCGCGGCTCGCCGGTGACCCGCACCGTGCCCAGGTCGGCGAGGAAGGGCCGGCCGGACGCGTCGAGCAGCACGTTGCCGGGCGCGAGGTCGCCGTGCTGCACCCCTTGCGCGTGCAGTTCGCCGACCGCCGCCGCGAGCGGTGCGAGGCAGGTCACGACCTCCCCCGCCCGTAGCGGGCCGCGCGCGGCGACCAGGCCGCCCAGCGTGCCGCCGTCGAGCAACGGGACCACGAGGGCCACCTGCTCGTCGTCGAGGACCACGACCTCGAGCAGCGCCAGCACGTGCGGGTGGCGCACGCCCGTCAGCACGGCCAGCTCGCGCTCGGCCTGCGGCCCCGCGCGCACCACCTTGACCGCCACCGGCCGCCCTCCCGACGCGGGCTCGGCGCGCCAGACGGTGGCGCTGGCCCCGCGGCCGAGGCGTCGGGTGAGCCGGTAGCCCGGCACGGCGGGAGCGCCGGGGTCGCGGGTCGCGGTGGGTGCGTCGTCCAGGGGCATCGCCCCAGCCTGGCCGAGCCGGCGACCGCGCCGCTGGCGTCGTCCACAGGCCCGGCCCGGTGCGCGGACGTCGGCGGACCGGGCTAGCCTGCCGACGACCCAACTGAGGAGGACGACGTGACCGGGCTGCCCGCGCGCGCCGACGTCGTCGTGGTCGGGGCGGGGTTGGCCGGGCTCGCCGCGGCGGTCGACCTGGCGGCCGCCGACCTGGACGTCGTGGTGGTCGAGGCCGACGACGACGTGGGCGGTCGCGTGCGCACCGACGCCGTCGACGGGCTGCTGCTCGACCGCGGGTTCCAGCTGCTCAACCCGGCCTACCCGGCGCTGCGCCGCGGCGTCGACCTGGCCGCGCTCGACCTGCGGCCGTTCGAGCCGGGGCTCGTCGTGGCGCACGGCGGACGGCGCACCGTGGTGGCCGACCCCCGGCGCGCGCCCGCCCACCTCGCGACGACGCTCGCCGGCCCGGGCAGCCCGCGCGAGAAGGCCGCGTTCGCGGCCTGGGCGTTGCACACCGCGATCGCCGACCCCGGACGCCTCACGACCGATCCCGACGAGCCGCTGTCAGCGACGTTGAACCGTCGTGGCATCACCGGCCGGCTGCGCACCAGCGTGGTCGAGCCGTTCCTCACCGGCGTGCTGGGCGAGGACGGCCAGGAGTCCTCGCGCCGGTTCGTCGAGCTGGTGGTGCGCACCTTCGTCCGCGGGCTGCCGTCGGTGCCGGCGCAGGGCATGCAGGCGCTCCCCCGCCAGCTGGCCGCCGGCCTCGCACCGGGCGCCGTGCACACGGGCGTGCGGGCGGTCTCGGTCGACGGCGCCTCGGTCGCCACCGACATCGGCGTGGTGGGCGCGCGAGCCGTCGTCGTCGCGACGGACCCCCGCTCCGCGTCGCGGCTGGCCGGCCTGCCGAGCATCCCGATGCGCCACCTGACCACTTACTACCACCTGGCCGACCAGCCGCCGAGCGACCTGGCGATGCTGCACGTCGACGGCGACCGGCGTGGTCCTCTCGTCAACACCGCCGTGATGTCGAACGCCGCACCCACCTACGCCGCGGGCCGCGGGGCGCTCGTCGCCTCGACGGTGCTCGGCGTCCGCGACGAGCCGTCGGTCGAGCACGCCGTGCGCGCCCAGCTGCGGCTGGTCTACGGCGCCGACCCGCGGCGCTGGGAGCTGGTCGGCACGTACGCGGTCGCCGACGCGCTGCCCGCGATGCTGCCGCCGCTGACCGTCCGCCAGGACGTCGCGCTGGGCGACGGCCTGTTCGTCGCGGGCGACCACCGCGACACCGCCTCGATCCAGGGCGCGCTGGTGTCCGGACGACGCACCGCCACCGCCGTCCTGCGCCACCTCGACCTGCCCGCACCCCACCGACCGGAGGACCCGCCCCGTGCCCGCTGACGCCCCCACCATCCTTGCGACGTCCGGCGGCTACGTGCCGGCCGTGCGCCACCGGCTCGACTTCGCCCCGCTGGTGCGGCACGCGGTCGAGCTGTCCGGCGCGACCGGGGCGCCGAAGGTGTGCCACGTCGGCACGGCGATCGGCGACCAGCGCTGGTTCAACGCCGAGCTCGACGAGGCCGGGCGCGCGGCGGGCTTCGCGCTGAGCCACCTCTCGCTGTTCCCGATGCCGTCGGTGGACGACGTCGAGGCCCACCTGCTCGACCAGGACGTCGTGTGGGTCAACGGCGGCTCGGTGGCCAACCTGCTCGCGGTGTGGCGGGTCCACGGGCTCGACGACATCTTCCGCCGGGTCTGGGAGGCCGGGGTCGTGCTGGCCGGGGTCTCGGCCGGGTCGATCTGCTGGTACGAGGGCGGCACCACCGACTCCTTCGGCCCCGAGCTGCGGGCGGTGACGAACGGCCTGGCGCTGCTGCCCTACGGCAACGGCGTGCACTACGACAGCGAGGAGCGCCGACGTCCGCTCGTGCACCGGCTGGTCGCCGACGGCACCCTCGGCCTGACCCACTGCACCGACGACGGCGTCGGCCTCGTTTACCGCGGCACCGAGCTGGTCGAGGCGGTCACCGAGCAGCGGGGCAAGGGGGCCTACGCCGTGCGCCGCGACGGCGACGCCGCGGTCGAGGAGCGGGTCGAGCCGCGGGTGCTGCCCGGCGCGAGCTGACACCGGCGTCGCCCTTGCCGTGGCGTCAATGGTCGCTCTAAAGTAACCGTTGCCCATGAGTGACCAAACCGCCGCCGCCGCGCTCGACGCGCTCGGAGACCCGATGCGCCGCGAGCTTCTCGTCGTGCTGCGCGAGGGCCCGACCCCTGTCGGCGAGCTGGCCGCGCGGCTGCCCATCGGCCGCCCGGCCGTGAGCAAGCACCTGAAGGTGCTCGAAGGGGCCGGCCTGGTCGAGCACCGCTCGCAGGGCACGCGCAACCTCTACGCGCTCGCGCCTGCCGGGCTGGTGCCGGTGCAGCAGTGGCTGGTCGGGCTGTGGGACACCGCGCTGCAGGCGTTCGCCGACCACCTCGAGCAAGGACACCAGCCATGACCGTCGTCGCCCCGGTCCGCCGCCAGATCAGGGTCGGCGCCGACCCCGCCACCGCCTTCACGGTCTTCACCGCGCACGTCGCGGCGTGGTGGCCGCTGGGCCAGTTCAGCCTGCACGGCGCGACCTCGTCGGTGGCGTTCGAGGGCGACGAGCTCGTCGAGCGTGCGGCGGACGGCTCGGTGGCCGTCTGGGCCGAGGTGGTCGAGCGCGACGCCCCGCACCGGCTGCGGCTGGCGTGGCACCCCGGCCAGGACGCCGCGAACGCCACCGACCTGCTGGTCACCTTCACCGCGGACGGCGACGGCACCCTGGTGCAGCTCGAGCACTCGGGCTGGGAGCGCACGCCCGACCCCGAGGCCGCCGCCGCGAACTACTCGGGCGGCTGGGTCGCGGTGCTGGCCGGCTACGCCGAGCGCGCCGGTGGTCGGCTGGACGACGAGAGCGGGGCCGCGCCGGACACCTGGTGGGTGCTCGAGCACCGCCCCGGTCCGGCGGTGGACGACGGCGGCTCGGTCTTCGCGCACCCGCTGTTCGCCGAGCACGTGGCGTTCCTCGGCCGGCTCGCCGACCAGGGACTGCTCGTCGCGGCCGGGCCCCTGCCCGACGTCGAGGGCGCCGGCCTGACCGTGGTCCGGGTGCCAGGCGTCGTCGGCGCGGTGGACGTCGTCGCGCTGGCGACCGCCGACGACCGCTCGGTCGCCGAGGGCCTGCTCGCCGTCCAGGTCCGGCCGTGGGCCGTGCGGCAGGCCGCGGTCTAGCGCGTCAGAGCAGCACGACGCGGCGCTCGGCGGCGCTGACCCGGGCGGCGTCCAGCACCTCCATGACGTGCACGGCGTCGCGCGGGTCGACCGGCATCGGCGCGCCCGTGGTCACCGCGTCGGCGACGCCGCGGTAGAAGTCCGCCGGGCCGCCGGGCGCGCGCAGCACCGGCTCGCGCACCTCCCCCGTCACCAGCCACCCGCAGTGCTCGAGGTCGAGGTCGAACAGGTCCGGGAAGGCCGAGTCCTCGTCCTCGAAGCTCGTGACCACGTAGGCGCCGGCCCGGCCCAGCACGCGGGTGCGCGGGCCTGGGGCGCCCGCGACCGAGAGCGCGCCGAGGTGGCTGCGCACGCCGTTCTCGTGGCCCAGCGCGAGGAACGCGTCGTCCTCGGCGGCCGTCGTGTGGGCGGCGAGCTCGGCGTACACCTCGCGCACCGGGCCGAAGAGCTGCACGGCCGAGTCGACCAGGTGGCTGTGCAGGTCGAGCAGCAGTCCGCCGCCCTCGGCCGCTGTGTTGTTCTCGCGCCAGCGGTCCTTCGGCTGGGGGCGCCACCGCTCCCAGCGCCGCTCGAACCGGAACACCGGGCCGAGCGCGCCCTCGGCCACCAGCCGCTGCAGGGTCAGCTGCTCGCCGTCCCAGCGACGGTTCTGGAAGACCGTGAGCCGCACCCCCACCGACCGGGCGTGCTCGACCACCCAGCGCGCCTGGCCGGAGTCGACGCCGAGCGGCTTGTCGACCACCAGAGGCACGCCGGCGTCCAGGCACGCCACCGCCTGCTCGGCGTGGGCGCCGGTCGGGGTCGCCAGCACGACCACGTCGACGGCGTCCAGCTCGAGCAGCAGCGCCTCGAGCGAGCTCAGCACCCGCACGTCCGTCCAGTCCTGCTCGGCCTGCGCCCGCCGCTCCCCCGACGACGTCACGACCCGGACGACGTCCAGCCCGGCCTCGCGCAGCAGCGGCGAGTGGATGCCGCGCCCGGCCGAGCCGTACCCGACCAGCCCGACCCGGACGCGTGCGCTCATGCCTCGATGGTCGCAGAGGTCTCGTCGTCCGCGCGGTCCTCTGCGGCGTCGGATCCGTCGTCCGCACGGGCGAGCCGCGAGGGCCACCAGACGCGCGGCCCGACGTCGCGCACCAGCGCAGGCACGAGCAGCGAGCGCACGACCAGCGTGTCGAGCAGGACGCCGAACGCGACGAGGAACGCGATCTGCTGGAGGAACAGGATCGGGATCGTCGACAGCGCGCCGAACGTCGCCGCGAGCACCACGCCGGCGCTCGTGATGACGCCGCCGGTGACCGCCAGGCCGACCAGCACCCCTCGGCGCGTACCGGCCTCGACCGACTCCTCGCGCACCCGCGTCATGAGGAAGATGGAGTAGTCGATGCCGAGCGCGACCAGGAACACGAACGCGTACAACGGGATCGACGGGTCGCCGCCCGGGAAGTGGAAGACGTCGCGGAAGACCAGCGCCGCCACGCCCACCGTCGCCGCGAACGACAGCACGTTGGCCCCGATCAGCAGCAACGGCGCGACGACGGCCCGCAGCAGCAGCATGAGGACCAGCAGGATCACCAGCAGGATCGCCGGGATGATGACGAGCAGGTCGCGCCGGCTGGCGTCGCGGACGTCGAGGTTGACCGCGGTGGTGCCGCCGACGAGGACGTCCTGGCCGACCTGGTCGACCGCCGTCCGGAGCCGCTTGACGACGTCCTCGGCCTGCGGGCTGTCGGCCGCAGGCTCCAGCGTCGCCTCGATCTGCACCTGGCCGTCGACGACCTTGCGCGGACCGGGCTTGCCGTCCGCGGCGAGCGTGTCGTCAGTGGTGATGCGGGCCGAGTCGACGCCGTCGACCGCCTGGACGACCTGCAGCGCGCGCGGCGCGTCGGTCTCCTGCACCACGAGCAGGGCCGGGCTGCCCGAGCCGCCGGGGAAGTGCTCGCCCAGGACCTCCTGGCCCACGACCGACTCGACGCGGTCGCGGAACACCTGCGAGGTGCTGATGCCGTCGGCCTTGAGCGAGGGCGCGAAGAACGCCGCGGCCAGCAGGACGACGAGCGTGCCCACCCAGACTGTGCGCGGGTGCCGCCCGACCAGCCGCGCGACCCGGCCCCAGATGCCCGGCCCGTCGACGGAGTCCGCGCGGTGGACGTGGTCGATGCGCGGCGTGCGCGGCCAGAACAGCCAGCGGCCCGACTCGGCGCGCGCGTACCAGGGCAGCGGCTCGTCGCCGGCCGGGCCGGTGCGCAGCACCTGCCAGCGCCGCACCGCCAGGTAGCCGCCGCCCGCGAGCACCAGCACGACGAGCACCAGGCCCAGCCACGGGCCGACCAGCACCGCGCCGACCGCGAACGCCGCACCGCAGGCCACGAGGGCCAGCAGCAGCACCGGGACCAGCAGCAGCACCGGCAGCAGGGTGAGGGCCGCGAGCAGCGCACCGCCGATGCCGAACGCGCCGACCGGTCCCAGCCCGCGCGTCGACCCGAGCTGGCTGAGCAGCAGGCACAGCAGGCCCAGCACCACCGTCGCGGCGCTCGCGGCGATCGGCTCGACCGAGCCGCGCCAGGCCCGGCGCATGGCGACGTACTTGCTCGGGTGGTCGTGCAGCTCCTCGCGGTAGCGCGAGACCAGCAGCAGGGCGTAGTCGGTCGCCGCTCCGATGACGAGGATCGACAAGATGCCCTGGCTCTGGCCGTCGAGGGTGATGGTGCCGTTCTTGGCCAGCGGGAAGATGACGAGCGCGGCGAGCGCCAGGCCGAAGCCGGCCGTGAGCAGGGCGGCGAGCGGCAGCAGGGGGCTGCGGTAGACCAGCAGCAGGATCACGAAGACGGCGGTGAGGCTGACCCCGAGCAGCTTGCCGTCGATGCCGCCGAAGGCCGTGACGAGGTCGGCGGTGAACCCCGCGGGACCGGTGACGTAGGTGCGCACGCCCGTCGGAGCGAGGTCCTTCGACGCGGCGTCGCGCAGCGCCCCGACCGCCTGGCCGACGACGCTCTCGCCGTCCGGCAACGAGTCGCCGGCCTTGTCGCCGTCCAGCAGGACGGGCAGCAGCAGCGCCTTGCCGTCCTGGCTGGGGACCGCGGCTGTCGGCCCCGGCACGACGTAGTCCTTCAGCGCGAAGGTGCGGCCGTCGGCGACGGCGGGGTCGACGTCCAGGGTCAGCGCGCCGAGCGACTGCGCGTACTGCTGGACGGCGGCGGTGTCCTGCGGCGTGATGCCGGCGTCGCGCTCGACCACCACGAAGGCCGGGAACGTCGACGAGGACGAGAACCGCTCCGCCAGCTTCGAGAGCTCGGTGGACTCGGCCGAGGCCGGCAGGAAGTTCGCGTTGTCGTTCTCCTGCACCTCTGACAGCCGCCCCACGAGGGGGCCGCCGATGCCGCTGACGCCGAACCACGCGAGCGCCACGACGCCGAGCGCGATCGCCCGCACCACGGCGCGACGGCGGCTGCCGGTGCGCCGCCGCGCGCGTCGCGCCGGTGCCTGCTGCTGGTCGTCGCTCACGCGCAGTTCCCCTCTCGGTGATTCATCAGCATGCTGACAATACAGGTTCGTCAGCATGCTGCGCACCGAGCGGGCATGATGGGCGCGGTCGCCCGGCACCCGCCGGTGGCCATCTCCGGTCCTCGAGGAGTATCGCGTGCCGCAGCCACCGGACGACGACCTGGCGTCGTGGGCGACCGGTCGGCTGCTGTCGACGGCCGCGCGGCTGGTGGAGCACGCGTGGGACACCCACCTCGGTCGCTGGGGCCTGAACCACGCCAGCTTCGCGGTGCTCTGGATGCTCGAGCGCGGCCCGCGCACCCAGCGCCAGCTCGCCGCCGCTGCGGCGGTCCAGGCCCAGACCATGAGCCGCGTGCTCGAGCGGCTCGAGCGGCTGGGGTACGTCGCGCGGGTGCGCAGCGAGAGCGACCGTCGCCGGGTGCTGGTCAGCCTGACGCCCGCCGGACGCCGCGCGCGCAGCGAGGCGCACGACGACGGCATCGCCGAAGGGCTGCTGCAGCAAGGTGTCCCGGACCTCGCGCGGCTGCGCGGCGACCTCGTCGAGCTGGTGCGCCACCTGCGCCCGGACGCCGGGCAGCCGTCCGCGCGGGCGTAGCCTGGACGACATGAGCCTGGAGTTCGTGCACGCCGGTTTCGTCCCCTCGCCCGTGCCCTACCTGGACGGCTGGGCGCAGCAGCGCGAGGTGCACGCCCAGGTCGTCGCCGGCGAGCGGCTCGCCACCGTGCTGCTGCTCGAGCACGAGGAGGTCTACACCGCGGGCAAGCGCACCGAGCCGCACGAGCGGCCCTTCGATGGCACGCCCGTGGTGGACGTCGACCGTGGCGGCAAGATCACCTGGCACGGGCCGGGCCAGCTCGTCGGCTACCCGGTGCTGCGGCTGCCCGACCCGGTCGACGTGGTCGCCCACGTGCGCCGCCTCGAGGGCGCGCTGATCGACGTCTGCGCGGAGCTCGGGCTGGCCACGACGCGCGTCGACGGCCGCAGCGGCGTCTGGGTGACGGCTGACGAGCGCGGCCCCGACCGCAAGGTCGCCGCGATCGGCATCCGCGTCGCGCAGGGCGTCACCATGCACGGGTTCGCGCTGAACTGCGACTGCGACCTGTCGTGGGCGCGCACGATCGTGCCGTGCGGCATCTCGGACGCGGGGGTGACGTCGCTGAGCGTCGAGCTCGGGCGCGACGTCACGGTCGCGGAGGTGCTGCCGGTCGCCGAGCGCCACCTCGCGGCCGCGCTCGACCTGGGGGTCAGCCCCGGTCGTGCTCCTGCACCTGCGTGACGATCCCCAGCACGAGACCGGCCACGAGGCCGATGGCGGACGACCACGCGGTGGCGCGCAGCAGCGGGTGCGGCAGCGGGTCCGCGACGGTGCCGCGGTCGGTGACGGTGATGACGGCCATGGGGCCCTCCTCGGGAGCGGGTCAGACCAGGTATCGGCAGCCTGGGCGCTCGACCTGAGCGCAGCCGTCGAGCACGCCGGGCGTACCCTGGAAGAGGTCTCGGGCACCCCCGGGACCGATCCAAGCGACGAGGAGCGGCTCGTGACGATCGCGCCCGAGGGACGCAAGATGCTGCGTCTGGAGGCCCGCAACGCGCAGACCCCGATCGAGCGCAAGCCGGAGTGGATCCGCACCAAGGCCACCATGGGCCCGGAGTACTCGGCGCTGCAGCAGCTGGTGAAGGGCGAGGGCCTGCACACGGTGTGCCAGGAGGCCGGCTGCCCCAACATCTTCGAGTGCTGGGAGGACCGCGAGGCCACCTTCCTCATCGGCGGCGAGCAGTGCACCCGGCGCTGCGACTTCTGCCAGATCGACACCGGCCGCCCCACCCCGCTCGACCGCGACGAGCCGCGCCGGGTCGCCGAGTCGGTGCAGACCATGGGCCTGCGCTACGCCACCATCACCGGCGTCGCCCGCGACGACCTGCCCGACGAGGGCGCTTGGCTGTACGCCGAGACGATCCGGCAGGTGCACGCGCTGAACCCCGGCACGGGTGTCGAGATCCTGGTGCCGGACTTCTCGGCGAAGGCCGAGCTCGTCGGCCAGGTGCTGGACGCCGCCCCCGAGGTGTTCGCGCACAACGTCGAGACCGTGCCGCGCATCTTCAAGCGGATCCGTCCGGCCTTCCGCTACCAGCGGTCGCTGGACGTCATCACGATGGGCCGCGACGCCGGGCTGGTCACCAAGTCCAACCTCATCCTGGGCATGGGCGAGACCCGCGAGGAGGTGAGCGAGGCGCTGCGCGACCTGCACGAGTCGGGCTGCGACCTGATCACCATCACCCAGTACCTGCGCCCGAGCCCGCGCCACCACCCGGTCGAGCGGTGGGTCAAGCCCGAGGAGTTCGTCGAGCTCTCGGACGAGGCCACCGAGCTGGGCTTCTCGGGCGTCATGGCCGGGCCGCTGGTGCGCTCGTCCTACCGCGCCGGCCGGCTGTGGGCGCAGGCCGTGCAGCGCCGCGGCGGCACCGTGCCCGAGGCGCTGCAGCACCTGACCGAGGCGGCGCCCGCGCGCCAGGAGGCCAGCAGCCTGCTGGCCCGCTGACCGCTACCCTGCTCGCCGCACCACCCGCTCACCGGCACGACCTGCTCACCCGCACTTGCGACCCGAGGACCCCCATGGCCCGCAGCACCACCCCTGACGCCGCTCCGAAGAAGCAGCGCTTCGCGCGCCTGCGCCAGATCGGAGCCGCGTTCACCCAGGCTCGTGCGCTCGACCCGGCAGTCGTGTGGTGGATGCTCGGCGCGTTCGTGCTGGTGCTCGCGGTCTTCGTCGTGCTCGGCCAGGTGCTCGACCACCCGATCTACCTGCCGGTCATCGGCGTGCCCCTCGCGGTGCTGGCCGCCGGCATCGTCATGGTGCGGCGCACCGAGCGCGCGGCGTACGGCCAGCTCGAGGGCCAGGTGGGCGGCGGCGGTGCAGCGCTGGGCGCCCTGCGGCGCGGGTGGTTCCACGAGCAGCAGCCGGTGGCGGTCGAGGCCTCGCGTCCCGGTGACGTCGCCTCGGCGGCGATGGTGTTCCGCGCGGTCGGCCGCCCCGGCGTGGTGCTGGTGCTCGAGGGCCCGCACGGCCGCGCGCAGAAGCTGGCCGAGAAGGAGCGCAAGCGCGTCAACCGCGTCGTCCCCAACGTGCCGGTCACGCTCGTCCGCGTCGGCACCGGCGAGGGCGAGGTGCCGGTGCGCAAGCTGGTCAGCAAGCTCAGCCGGATGCGTCCCTCCCTCACCAAGACCGAGGTGAGCGCCGTGCAGAAGCGGCTCAAGGCGCTCGGCAGCGCCCCGGTGCCGGTGCCCAAGGGCGTCGACCCGATGCGCGCCCGCCCCGACCGCAAGGGCATGCGCGGCCGCTGAGCCGCGACCTGCACCCAGGTTTCTCCGGTCCTTCACACGGGGACACACCGCCGTAACCTGCGTCTGGTCTGCTGGGTCTCGTCGCCAGACCACGAGCCCGGGAGGCAGCCATGGTCCAGCACGTGACGACCACCAGCCAGGCACTGCGCATCATGGGCGTGTGGGTGCGCCGCGCCGACGCGGTGCTCGCCGACCGCGCCCTCGCCAACGCCGCCCGTGCGGTCGAGGACGAGCGCGCCCGCAGCGCCAGCACCCAGCGCGACCTCGCGGCGCTCGACCTCGCGGTCGCTCCCGTGCGGCTGGCCGGCTGACGGCAGCCCGGGACCACCGGCCGGGACGACGCTCAGAACCGGCGCAGGACCGTACCCACCAGCCGGTCGTGCAGGCCGCGCTGGTCGCGGTCCCACACCAGCGGCGGGACCGCGAGCGAGAGCAGCACCGCGCGCCCCAGCGCCCGCAGCGGACCGGCCGCCGCGCCGTCCTCGACCCGGACGACGCGCAGGCGCAGCGCCAGATGACCGGGCGACCCGCCGAGGGTGCCGACGAAGGCCAGCTGCACGACCGCGAAGACCAGCAGGGTCGACCACTCCTCGCCGTGCAGCAGGCCGCGCGAGACGAGCAGCGCCAACGCCCAGTCCAGGCACACGGCCACCAGCCGACGTCCGAACCGGGCCACCGAGCCCGGGCCGGTCGCGGGCAGGCCCAGCCGTCGTCCGGGGTAGTCGTCGACGTCGCTCGTGGCGGCCACGGGGCCGTCGAGCCACGACCCCACGGCCTCGCGCCGGCGCTGTCGCTCTGCCATGCATCCAGCCTACGGCGAGCCCCGCGGTGTGAGATTTCACCTCTGCGTCACCGGGGCGCCGGGTCGTAACCTCGACGAAACATCCGAGACACTGACGGGAAACGGCCCCTGCCTAGCGTCGGCGACGCGCGGGGCACCGGTCCCCACCACGAGGAGGATGGATGTTCAGCAACGCCGACGAGGTCATGAAGTACATCAAGGACAAAGACGTGAAGTTCGTCGACGTCCGCTTCTGCGACCTGCCGGGCGTGATGCAGCACTTCAACGTGCCCGCTGCCTCCGTGGACGCGGACTTCTTCACGAACGGCCAGATGTTCGACGGCTCCTCGATCCGCGGCTTCCAGGCGATCCACGAGTCCGACATGAAGCTGATCCCGGACGTCGAGACCGCCTTCGTCGACCCGTTCCGCGCCGAGAAGACGCTGGTGCTGAACTTCTCGATCGTCGACCCCTTCACCGACGAGCCCTACAGCCGCGACCCGCGACAGATCGCCGCCAAGGCGGAGGCGTACCTGAAGTCGACGGGCATCGCCGACACCGCGTTCTTCGCGCCCGAGGCCGAGTTCTACATCTTCGACGACGTGCGGTTCGAGACGAAGCAGAACGCCGGCTACTACTACATCGACTCCGTCGAGGGCGCGTGGAACACCGGCCGCGAGGAGGGCCCGAACCTCGGCCACAAGACGCCGTACAAGGGCGGCTACTTCCCCGTGCCGCCGGTCGACCACTTCGCCGACCTGCGCGACGAGATCGTCCTCGAGCTCGAGGCGCTCGGCTTGCAGGTCGAGCGCTCGCACCACGAGGTCGGCACCGCGGGCCAGGCCGAGATCAACTACCGGTTCGACGAGCTGGCCAAGTCGGCCGACAAGGTCATGCTCTTCAAGTACGTCGTGAAGAACGTGGCTCACCGCGCCGGCAAGACCGCGACCTTCATGCCGAAGCCGGTCTTCGGCGACAACGGCTCGGGCATGCACTGCCACCAGTCGCTGTGGAAGGACGGCGAGCCGCTGTTCTACGACGAGCGCGGATACGGCGGCCTCTCGGACACGGCGCGCTGGTACATCGGCGGCCTGCTCAAGCACGCGCCTTCCCTGCTGGCCTTCACCAACCCGACGGTGAACTCCTACCACCGCCTGGTGCCGGGCTACGAGGCGCCGGTCAACCTCGTCTACTCGGCCCGCAACCGCTCGGCCTGCGTGCGCATCCCGATCACCGGGTCGAACCCGAAGGCCAAGCGCATCGAGTTCCGCGTGCCCGACCCGTCGAGCAACCCCTACCTCGCGTTCTCGGCGATGCTGATGGCCGGCATCGACGGCATCCGCAACCGGATCGAGCCGCCGGACCCGATCGACAAGGACCTCTACGAGCTGCCGCCCGAGGAGCACGCCTCGATCGAGCAGGTGCCCGGCACGCTGGCCGAGGTGCTGGACGCGCTCGAGGCCGACCACGAGTACCTGACCGAGGGCGACGTCTTCACGCCGGACCTCATCGCGACGTGGATCGACTTCAAGCGCACCAACGAGGTCGACCCGATCCGGCTGCGCCCGCACCCGCACGAGTTCGAGCTGTACTTCGACATCTGACCGAGCAACGCCGGCAGATCGCAGCGTGGCAACGGCGCACCCTGGGTGGTGCGCCGTTGCCGCGCTGCGCCACCCCCGGTCAGAAGTGCAGGGTCGACGCCGGTTCGACCGGCCACCGCAGCAGCGCGTCGAGCACCGTCACCGCGTCGTCCGACGCCGTCACCCGACCCGCCCGCCGCAGCGTCGACGGCTTCACCGCCCCGAGGTAGACCGCCGCCAGGTCGGCGACGTCCAGCGTGACGTCGGCGGCGCCCGAGGACGCCTCGACCGTCGCGCGACCGGCCTCGACGCGCACGGACCAGCGCCCGGCAGCCCCGCCGGTGCGGTCGACGACGTCCAGGACCAGCTGCGCGTCCGGTCCGACGTAGCCGCGCATCTGCAACGCCCGCAACGGGTCCAGTACCCGCAGCGAGAAGCCGTCGGCGACACCGGTCACGCGCCACGCCGCTCGATCGGCCAGCATCCAGGGCAACGGGTCGTCCGGCCGGACGTCGGTCGCGACCACGGTGCTCGCGATCCCCGTGGCGGTGATCGCCCGCCACAGCGCCCCGTGCGCTGCCGGCGTCGACCACCTCTCGGAGCGGACGTCGATCACCTGGGCCTGCGGTGTCCACCCGCGGAACGAGTAGGTGAGCACGCCGTCGACGTCGCCGCGCTCGTCGGCGTGGACGAGGCACCGGGTGCGCCCGTCGTCCGACGAGGGCGCCGGGTTCGAGCTGGGCCCGACCGTCGACAGCGCGCCGAAGCCCAGGACGCCGGACGACGCCGCGACCGTGCGCGCCAGCTCGACGACCTCCCCCGGGTCGGCCTCGTGCACGGAGCCGCCCGGCTCGTCGCGCAGCGCGAACCGCGCGCAGTCCACCTCGACCGAGGTCGACCGGACCGCCGGGGCGAACCCGAACCGCGCGTACAGCGCGGGGTGCGCCGCGTGCAGCGCGACGAGCGGCACGTCGGCCTCGACCGCCTCCGCCGTCGACGCCGCCATGAGCTGGCGCATCAACCCCCTGCCCCGGTGCGTGGCGCTGACCGTCACGTCCGCGACGAGCGCGCACGGCACGGGTGCGGGTCCGCCGGCGTCGAGGCTGCCCTCGACCACCGCCGCCGTCGCCACCGGGACGTCGGCTGGCAGCGCCCCGCGCGGTCGGGGGCCGAGGTCGTGGATCGCGTGCAGCACGCGGGTCTCGGCCTGCCACGCCGCGGCCATCCGGGCGAGCTCGTCGTCGTCGGGCACCGGCTCGAGGAAGCCGCGGGCGCGCGCCGCCGCCCATGCCCGGGTGGCGGGGTCGGGGCCGCCGTCCTCGCAGCGGGCCACGAACCGCCGGTGCTCCAGGTCGGCCGCACCGCTCACGGCAGGTCCCGGGTCTGCGATCGCACCGCGACCGAGCGCCCTCCCGAGCGCGCGGACTCCAGCGCGGCCGTCATGATCTCGACGGACCTGACCGCCGCCACCGCACCGGCGTCGACCGGCGCGAGCGCGCGACTCGCGGCCACGAAGTTGGCGACCATGGCGGCGTCCATGTCCGCACCGTAGGTCCACCACTGCGGTCCGCTCGCGGCGAATCCGCTGACCCGCAGGTTGAACGGGTCGATGCGCACCCGCCCCTCCGTGCCGATGACGTCCAGGGTCAGGCCGCCCCAGGTGGGCGCGGTGCGCGGCTGGCTCCACGAGCAGTCGACCGTCGCGATCACGCCGTGCTCGTACTCGACCGTGACGATCCCGCCGGTCTCGACCGCGGTCGGCGGCTCCTGCTCGAGGACCGCGTTGGTCGCGGCGCGCACGCGGACGGGCGCGAGGTCGACCAGACCGTCGACGAGGTCGGTGCAGTGCACGAGGTGGTCGACGAGGGCTCCCCCGCCGGACTCGTCAGGATCGGTGAACCACGCGCGGTCGCGCGGCAGCATGCCGTTGTTGGTCCCCAGGAGCGACAGCACCGTCCCCAGCGCGCCGGCCTCGACCCGCGCCCGCAGGTGACGGTAGGCCGGGGACTGCCGGACCGGGTGCGCGACGCCGAGCACCAGCCCGGCCTGCTCGGCCGCGCGCCACATCTGGACGGCGTCGTCGACGCTCGTGGCCATCGGCTTCTCGCTGAGGACGTGGCAGCCGTGGGCCAGCGCGGCCATGACGTCGTCGTGGTGGCGCACGTTCTCGGAGCACACGACCACCGCGTCGCAGGTCGCCAGCAGCTCTGCCGGGTCGTCGACCCAGCGGGCACCCGTCGTCCCGGCCAGCTCCTGGCCGCGGTCCGCCGCACCAGCCGTCGCGCCCGGGTCGCTGAACGCGACCGCGACGTCCGGCCGCGCCGCCAGGTGCTCGACGTAGCCGGCGGCGTGCCCGTGAGCGCCGGACAGCACGCCGACCCGCAACCGGGTGCCGCTCATGCAAGGTCCCCTGCCCGCTCGCGCCACGGCGTCAGGTCGACCTGGTCACCGGTGCGGACCGACTGGCGGGCAGCCTCGGCGAGCGCGACGGCCATCACGCCGTCGCGGACCGACACCCGGCAGGGCGCGTCCTCGACGAGCGCGGCGGCCAGCTCCCGCAGCTGCGCCAGGTACGGGCTCTCCTCGGCCGTGTCGGGAGGCAGGTACGACGCCTGCGACCCGGCGTCGGGCAGGTCCTCGAAGACGGTCACCTCGTGGCCCGGATCGCTGACGAGCCGCCCCGTGCTGCCGGCCAGGTCGAAGGTCGGCCCGAAGCTCGAACCCGGCCGGCCCCAGAACGACTGGACGTGCGAGATGGCACCGCTGTCGTGCACCAGGGTCGCGTGCGCGACGACCTCTGGAGGCACCCGGCCCGCGGTGCCGCGCGGGTTCTGGACGGCGTGCACGGTGCGCACCTCGCCGGCGAACCACCGCGCTTGGTCGAGGTCGTGGACCATGAGGTCCAGGACCACGCCGCCGGACTGCGCGTCGTCCAGGAACCAGTCACCGGTGGGCCGCGAACCACCGCGCACGAAGCGCAGCACCGCGAGGTCGCCCAGCGCGCCGGAAGCCACCGCCCGGTGCGCCGCCTCGTACTGCCCGAAGAACCGGACGACGTGCGCCGGCAGCACCCTCACCCCCTGCCGCTCCGCCTGCTGCGCCAGGTCGAGCGCGTCGTCGAACGACAGCGCCATCGGCTTCTCGCACACCACGTCCCGGCCCGCGCGCACCGCAGCCTCGGCCACCTCCTTGTGGGTCGAGGAGGTCGTGCAGACGTCGACGACGTCGACCGCTGCCACCAGTGCCTCCAGGGTCGGGTGGACCCGCAGGCCGTGCCGTTCGGCGAGGGCCTCCGCCCCCTGCAGGGCGTGGACCGACACCTCCCAGCCGAGCTGCTGCCAGAACGGGACGTGCAGCGAGGTGATGCTCCCCGCACCGACGATCCCCACGCGACGCGTGCCCATCCGTCACCTTCCCGTCCGAAACGTTTTGGTCGACCGACCATAGCGACCGGCACGACCCCTGCCCAGCCCGCTCGTCCGACGTCCGGCACGGTGCGGACGGGCGGGTCACGTCCCGCGGGGGCGCTGGGTGTCGTACGGTCGGCGGAATGGGAACGATCCAGCCGCGGGTGACGATCGTGGACGTCGCGAGGGACGCCGGGGTCTCCATCGCGACCGTCTCGGCGGCGCTCAACGACCGTCCCGGCGTGGCCGAGCCGACGCGCCGGCGCGTCGTGGCCACGGCGCGACGGCTCGGGTGGTCGCCCTCCCTGCGCGGGCGCAGCCTGTCCCAGCAGCGGGCCTTCAGCGTGGGCCTGGTCATCCAGCGCGACCCCTCGGTCATCGCCTCGGACCCGTTCTTCGCCGGCTTCATCAGCGGGGTCGAGCAGGTGCTGGAGGACGGCGGCTACGCACTCGTCCTGCAGGTCGCCCCCACCCGGGCTCGCGCGGTCGAGCGCTACCGCCGCCTCGCCGCCGACCACCGGGTGGACGGGGTCTTCCTCACCGACGTCTCCATCCCGGACTCGCGGTTCGACCTCGTGCGCACGTTGGGCATCCCCGCGGTGGCGATCAACGCCACCCCCCGCGGGCGCGGCATCTCGTCGGTCCGCCAGGCCCACGAACCCGGCATCAGCGCCTTGCTGGACCACCTCCTCGAGCTCGGCCACCGCCGGATCGCGCACGTGTCCGGGCCGAAGGACTACATCCACGCCCACGACCGAGAAACCGCCTGGCGCGACCACCTGGTCGCCGCCCGCGTCCGACCGGGCGCGCTGGTGCAGGGCGACTTCTCGCTGGCCGGCGGGGCGCGCGCCGCCAGCGCGCTGCTGAAGCGCCGACCGCGACCGACCGCGGTGTTCTGCGCCAACGACCTCATGGCCATCGGCTTCATCGCCAAGGCGACGGAGATGGGCCTGTCGGTGCCCGCGGACGTGTCGGTGGCCGGGTACGACGGGATCGACTTCGGCGCGTACGCGCGGCCCTCGCTCACGACCGTCGCGACCGCGCCGCACTCGTTGGGGGTACGAGCGGCCAGGACGCTGCTCGCGATGCTGGACGGCGGCGAGGCCTCGCACGTCGACACCGAGCCGACCCGGCTGGTCGTCCGGGCGTCCACCGGGCCTGCGGCCTGACGGCGGGGCCTTCGGTCGACCTGTCGTTCCACTTGCGCATCCGAAACGTTTTGGTAACGTCCGCCCCACCTAAACGTTTCGGATGCCCGGAGGACCCATGGTGACAACGACGTTCCGTGCGGCGAGCCGAGTCGGCCTCGTGGGGGTCGGCCTCGCGGCCGTGCTCGCGTCGGCGGCGTGCGGCGGCAGCGGCGGCTCCTCCTCGGCACCCACGCCGAAGGGCAGTGCCAGCGGCACGCTCAACATCCTCGTCTCCAGCGCCACGGGCTCGGACGCCGGCTTCAAGGCGGTCAACCAGGCCTTCACGGCGAAGTACCCGGGCGTGAAGGTCAACTTCTCGTCGGTGCCCAACGAGAACTACGCCCAGGCGCACGCCTCGCGCCTGACGGCAGGCAGCATCGACGTGGGCCTCGCCGGCCCGGTCGAGCTCCCGAGCTACGTCCCCGCGGCCAACGAGGGGGACGACGCGCGCCTGGCCGACCAGGGCGGGTACGTCGACCTCACGAACCAGCCCTTCATGAAGAAGTACAACCCGACCGTGCTCGAGCAGATCAAGTACAAGGGCAAGAACTTCACCGTGCCCACGGGCCTGAGCTACTACTCCGGGATGTTCTACAACAAGAAGATCTTCGCCGACGCGGGCATCAAGGTGCCCACGACCTGGACCGAGCTGATGGCGGCCTGCGACACCCTCAAGGCCAAGGGGATCGTGCCGCTGGGCATCGGCGGCAAGGACTCCGCCGGGCTCAACATGCTCGGTGTCGTGCAGAGCCTCTACCCGACGGCCCAGGACAAGGAGGCCCTCGCGAAGGGCCTCTACGACGGCTCGGTCAAGCTGGACGCCGACAAGCAGCTGCAGGTGCTGCAGCGCGTGCAGCAGCTGTACTCGTACGCCGAGCCCAACTTCGCCGGCGTGACCTACGCGACGATGACCTCGGACTTCGTCAACGGCAAGTTCGCGATGATGAGCGACGGCACGTGGAACACGACGACGATCCAGCAGGCAGGTGGCAGCAAGCTCGACTTCGGCTACTTCCCGCTGCCCGGCAGCGACAACGCCTCCGACAACAAGTTCCTCGGCGGCAAGGTCGAGCTGACGCTGGCCATTCCCAGCAACGCCAAGAACCAGTCCGCCGCGATCGAGTACCTGGACTTCTTCACGAACAACTACCAGCTGTTCGACGACCAGGCCGGGTTCGCCCCCTCGGTGACCGGGGCGAAGAGCAACCCCTTCTACTCCGACATCGCGCAGTACACGAGCACGTTCGAACCCGCCTGGGACACCGTGTGGATCCCCAACACCAAGGCGGGCCCCGCCGCGGCGCTGCCCTTCAACTGGGCCGGCATCGCCCCCATGGGCAAGGCTGACGCGCAGGGCGCCGCCGCGGCCTCGCAGAAGGACTGGCAGGCAGGTCTGAAGTAGTGGCGACCCACCAGTCCGCCTCGTTCCTGTTCGGACGGCGCTGGACGGCGCAGCTGACCTTCGCGGTCGGGATCAGCCTGGTCGTGCTGTTCTCCATCGTCCCGGCCGTCGGGATCTTCGCGATCTCGTTCACCGACATCCGCTCGCTGCCCTTCCTGCCGACCCACTTCGTGGGACTGGAGAACTACCGGACGTTCTTCTCCTCCGCGCAGATCTCGTACAACGTCCACGCGCTGAAGAACACCTTCGTGTTCGCCATCGCGGTGACGCTGTTCCAGAACAGCATCGCGCTGCTCGTCGCCGTGCTGCTGAACCAGCGGCTGCGTGGACGCAACTTCGCGCGCGCCGTGGTGTTCATGCCCACGATCCTCGGCGTGACGGTCATCGGGCTGATCTTCTCGTTGCTCTTCAACCCGAGCGGCGGCCCGGCGGCCAGCGTGTGGAAGAAGTTCGGCGCGTCGTCCGCCTTCTTCGGCGACCCGCACCTGGCCATGACCCTGGTGATCGGGGTGCAGGTGTGGGCCGGCATCGGCGTCGCGGTGGTCATCTACCTGGCCGGCCTGCAGGCGATCCCCACCGAGCTGTACGAGGTGGCGTCGATGGACGGCGCCACCGCCTGGCAGAAGCTGCGCCACGTCACCCTGCCGCTGCTCGCCCCCGCCGTGACGGCGAACACCTTGCTGTGCATCATCGGCGCGCTGCAGAGCTACCAGCTGATCTACGTGCTGACCGGCCCGATCAACCCGGCGACGCAGGTCCTGTCGCTCGCGATCTTCACCCAGGGCTTCGGCGGCGCGCAGGGCGGAGCCGTGCAGTCGCAGGGCTACGCGGCCGCGATCTCGATCGTGCAGTTCGTCATCGTGATGATCGCCTCGGTCGTGACGCTCGCCTACCTCCGCCGGAAGGAGACGTCGCTGTGAGCGACCTGGTCACCGTCGTCCCCACGGCCGCGGCGGCGGCGCACCCGCCGCCCCGAGCTGCCGGCCGCCGGTTCACGCCCGGCAAGGTGGTCAACTACGTGCTGCTCGCGCTCGTCGTCCTCGTCTACCTGTACCCGTTGGCGTTCCTGGTCAACACCGCGCTCAAGAGCAACGCCGAGTTCTTCAGCAACCCGACCGGCCTGGTCAGGTCGCCGCACCTGTCGAACTTCAGCGCGGCCTGGCGCCAGGGCAACTTCGCCGCGTACGTCCTCAACAGCGTGCTCTACACGTTCGTGGCCGCGGGGCTCGGCACGTTGATGTCGTTGATGGTCGCGTTCCCCGTGGCGCGCGGCTACCTCAAGCACCCGAAGCTGTGGAACCTCCTCTTCGTCTCGATGCTGTTCCTGCCCAACACGCTCGTCACGGTGTTCCAGCTCGCGCTGCGCCTGCACCTGTACGACACCCGGCTGGGCTACGTGCTCATCATGGCGTCGGGCGTCGGCGTCGGGCCGCTGCTGATCTCGGGGTACCTCAAGTCGATCCCGCGCGAGCTGGACGAGGCCGCCGCGCTCGACGGCGTGGGCTACCTGCGCTACGTGTTCCGGTTCCTGCCGCCGCTCATCCGGCCCGTGCTCGCGACCGTGTTCATCCTCCAGGCGATCGGCGTCTGGAACGACATCATCCTCGCGACGATCCTGCTGCCCGACCAGGCCAAGTCGCCCGTGACCCTGGGGCTCTTCGCCTTCAAGGGCGCCTACGTGAGCCAGTGGAGCCTGCTGTCCGCCGCGACCATGATCGTCGCCGCTCCCCTGCTCGTCGTCTACGTGTTCCTGCAGCGGTACCTCGTGGCCAGCGCCGTCGGCGGCGCGGTCAAGGGCTGACCCCGTCCATCCCGCACCTCGGAGAGGCACGATGACCACCGGACCCGTCACCTTCCCGCTCGGCCCCTTCCACCCGCACGAGGGCAACCCCGTCCTGTCCCCGCAGGGCGACGGGTGGGAGTCGGGGAGCGTCTACAACCCGGCCGCGGTCGTGGTCGACGACCGGGTGGCGCTCCTCTACCGCGCGCACGCCGACGACATCGTGTCGCACGTCGGTCTCGCCTGGAGCGACGACGGCACCACCTTCGAGCGCGAGCCCGACCCGGTGCTGTCGCCGAGCGAGGACTACGACCGCTACGGCGTCGAGGACCCCCGCGTCACCCTCGTCGACGGCACCTACTACCTGACCTACTCCGGCTGGGACCGCGAGACCGCCCTGCTCTGCCTGGCGACGTCCGAGGACCTGCGCACGTGGACCAAGCACGGCCCGCTCTTCCCGGACTTCGACACCTTCCAGCCGCAGGGTCACGGCCGGCCTGGTCCGTGGTCCAAGGCCGGAGGCATCCTCGACCAGAAGGTGGGCGGGAAGTACCTCATGTACTTCGGCGAGGGGTCCATCTGGACGGCGACGTCGGACGACCTCCTGCACTGGGAGCCGACCACCGCAGACACCCAGCCGCCGGTGATGGCGCCGCGACCGGGCACGTTCAGCGACTTCCTCGTCGAGGTCGGCCCACCTCCTCTGGTCACCGACGACGGGCTGGTCCTGCTGGTGCACAACGCCGCCACCAAGGACCCGGACGGCAGCGTCCGCTACACCGCCGGGCAAGCCCTGTTCCACCCGGACCGACCGGACGAGGTCCTCGCCGAGCTGACCCGGCCGTTCATCGAGCCGACGACCTACGAGGACCTGCACGGCCTGGTATCGAACGTCACCTTCGTCGAGGCCCTGGTGTGGTTCCGCGACCGCTGGTTCGCCTACTACGGGCAGTCCGACTCGACGCTCGCCGTGGCCACCTTCCGACCCGGCGACCGCTACTCCGACCTGCGCGCATGACCCCGTCGGCCGTCGGCGTCTGGGCGTCCCATGCCGACGGCCTGGCCGCGCTCGTCCCGCGTGCGCTCCACCCGGCCGGTGGGTTCGGCTGGCTCGACGACGAGAACCGCGTGACTGCCGACCGGGGCGTGGCGACGTGGATCACCTGCCGGATGACCCACGTCGCGGCGCTGGCAACCCTTCGCACGGGCGGCCGCGACCCCGACCTCGAGCGGTGCCTCGACCAGGGCGCTGCGGCACTGGGCCGAGGCGGGCTGCTGCGCGACGACCGCCACGGTGGTTGGTTCTCGCAGGTCGGCCCGGACGGCGCGGTCGCCGACGACGGGACCAAGGCCGCGTACGCGCACGCCTTCGTGGTCCTCGCAGCGTCCTCGCTCACGGCAGCGGGGCACCCGTCGGGACCGGCGCTCCTCGCGGACGCCCTGGCCACGTTCGACACGCACTTCTGGGACGACGCCGAGGGCATGGCGCGCGAGTCCTGGGACCGCGCCTGGACGACCACCGAGGACTACCGCGGCGTCAACGCCAACATGCACGCGGTGGAGTGCATGCTGGCCGCGGGCCGGGTGCTCGACGACCACGCCCTCGTCGACCGCGCCGAACGGGTGGTCGACCGCGTGGTCGGCACGTTCGCGCGGGAGGCCGGCTGGCGCCTGCCCGAGCACTTCACCGCGACGTGGGACCCGCTGCCGGACTTCAACCGCGACCGACCGGCCGACCCGTTCCGCCCCTACGGCGTCACGATCGGCCACGTGCTGGAGTGGGCGCGGCTCGCCCTCGACCTGCGCACGGCGCTGCGAGCGACCCGGCCGCGCCCCGACCTGCTCGAGGACGCCGTCGCGATGTTCGACGCGGCCGTGCGACGCGGGTGGTCGGTGGACGGCGCTCCCGGCTTCGTCTACACCACCGACCTCGCGGACCGGCCCGTCGTCCGCCAACGCCTGCACTGGGTGCTGTGCGAGGCGTTCGCCACCGCGGCGACCCTCGACCAGGAGACGTCGGACCCCCGGTACGCGCAGTGGCTCACGACGCTGTGGGACTTCGCCGAGCAGCACCTGATCGACCACCGCCGCGGTGGGTGGGTCCACGAGCTCTCGCCCCAGAACGAGCCTGCCAGCGAGATCTGGTGGGGCAAGCCGGACGTCTACCACGCCTACCAGGCAGCACTCGTGCCCTCCTACCCCGGTCTCGTGGCGTTCTCGGACGCGCTGCGGCGACCGAGCCCGCAGGCCGTACCTCGACGAAGGAACGCACCATGAACCGAGCTCCGCTCCGCAGGTCGCTGGTCGCACTGGTCACCACGAGCCTCGCCGTGCTGCCCGTGACGGGCCTGCCCACCGGCTCCCGCGCCGAGGCCGTCGTCCGACCGGCCACCTCTCGGCTGACCAACCTGTCGCACCTCGACTTCCTGACGAGCACGGTGCGGCCTCCGGCGCAGGCCGGTCACACGACCTACCGGCTCGCGGACGAGCCCGACGTCGGGGTGCTGTGGGTCTACGCCGACCACCAGGACGACGGCAGCTTCCGCCGCGTCGGTGGCGGCGCCTACGACGCCACGACGAACACCTACGGCCAGGGCGCCTTCGACGCCGACGACATCAGCCGGGCCGCCGTCGCCTACCTCACCGCGTGGCAGCAGCTCGGCGACGACGACGCGCGCCAGCACGCCTACCAGCTGCTGCGCGGCCTGACCTACCTGCAGACGGCCTCAGGCCCACGGGCCGGCAACGTGGTGCTCTGGATGCAGCCCGACGGCACGCTGCAACCGACCGCCACGCCGCCCGACGACCCGGACCCGTCCGACGGCGGCTCGTCGTTCTGGCTCGGTCGCACCATCTGGGCGCTCGGCGCCGGGTACGCGGCGTTCCGGACGACGGACCCGGCGTTCGCGCAGTTCCTGCGGGACCGGCTGGGCCTGGCCCTCGACGCGGTCGAGCGGCAGGACCTGCGCACCTACGGCCAGTGGCAGGTCGTCGACGGGCTGCGCTGGCCCACGTGGCTCGTCGCCGACGGCGCGGACGCGACCTCGGAGGCGCTCTACGGCCTGGTGGCCTTCCAGCGGGCCAGCGGCGACCGCCGGGCGCTGCGGGACCTCACCCGTCTCGCCCACGGCGTCGCCGCCATGCGCACCACCGGGTGGCCATACGGCGCCCTCATGCCCTGGACCGGGTCGCGCTCGCTCTGGCACCCGTGGGGCAGCGAGATGGCCGGCGCCCTGGCCGACGCCGGGCACGCCGTCGGCCGCGACGACTGGACCCGGACGGCGGTCGGCGAGGCCGCGCAGTTCACCCCGCACCTGCTCGTGCAGGGCGGCCCGGACAACGAGTGGCTCCCCGCGCCGATCTACCGCGACCAGATCGCCTACGGCGCCGACGTGACGTTGCGCAACCTGCTCGAGGTGGGGGACGCCACCGGTCGCCGGTCGTTCCGCCAGCTCGCCGGGATCGCCGGCAGCTGGTACTTCGGCAACAACCCGGCCCACGCGCCGATGTACGACCCGGCCACCGGCATCACCCGGGACGGCATCAGCCCGGAGGGCCAGATCAACCTGAACTCCGGCGCCGAGTCCACGATCCACGGCGTGCTGTCGATGCTGGCGCTCGACGCCGCGCCGGACGTCGCCCGTGCGGCGCGCACCGCGCAGGTCACCCAGCGGGTGACCTGGTCGTACGCGGAGGCCGAGTCCGGGCAGCTCACCGGCGACGCGGCCGTCGTCGCCCCGGACTCGCCCTGGACCGGGGAGTCGCAGTGGAGCGGCGACCGGTACGTGCAGCTGCGCCGGGGTGGCGTCGTCGACGTGCCGGTGCGGCTGCCGACCACCGACCACTACCAGGTGATGCCGGTCTTCGACCACCAGATCGCTCCTCGCGAGAGCGTCGGTGTGCGGCTGCGGCTCGGCGGTGTCCCCGCCGGTACCCAGGCCATGGGCGGGGCCGGCGCCCAGGGGGTGACCAGCGTGCCCGGCTACCTGGACGTCGGCCGGCAGCCGACGTCCGGGGTCGTGCGGGCGGGCGCGAGCCAGGTCAGGGCGTCCTACGTCGGTGACGGGCGACCAGCCCGCCTGGACGGCGTCCTGGTGCAACCGGACGTCGAGCGCGTGGTGCTCGGCGGGCCGGGGACGGCGGGGCAGGCGTTGCTGCGCAACGTCTCCGATCGAACCCGCCGGGAGGTCGTCCACGTGGGAAGCGGTCTGCTCACGGCCTGGTCGTACGACCGGCGGGGCGTGCTGGTGGCCACCGTGCGCGGCCGTCACGGTCACGTGGTCGCGCCGGTCGCACCCCACGGCTTCACCGTGGTGACGGGCTCGTAGCGGGCACAATGGGGCCAGGCCGACCGACCTGGAGGACGTCGTGACCGCACCGCTCGCCGACCCGCCCGCGCTGATGCCGGCCGCCTTCTTCGGCCACGGCAACCCGATGAACGCCTTGTCGGACAACCGGTACACGGCGGCCTGGCGCGCGTTCGGCGAGGCGGTGCCCCGACCTCGGGCGATCCTCGTCGTCAGCGCGCACTGGTACATCAACGCCACCGCGGTCACGGCGATGCCGCGCCCGCGCACCATCCACGACTTCTACGGCTTCCCGCCCGAGCTCTTCCAGGTCGACTACCCGGCCCCCGGCCTGCCCGAGCTGCACGAGGAGATCAGCGACGCCGTCCACCCGACCTGGGTCGGTGCGGACGCCGACAGCTGGGGCATCGACCACGGCACCTGGTCGGTGCTGGTGCACGCGTTCCCGGACGCCTCGATCCCCGTGGTGCAGCTGAGCATCAACGCCGACAAGCCGCTGGAGTACCACCTGCAGCTCGGCGCCCAGCTGCACGACCTGCGCTCGCGGGGCGTGCTCGTGATCACCAGCGGCAACGTGGTGCACAACCTGCGCGGCATGGACTGGGGCCGGCCGGACGACGGCTACGACTGGGCGCAACGCTTCGACGAGGCGGCCAAGGAGCGCATGCTCACCGACCCGTTGGACTTCGCGTCCCTCGACGCGCACGCCGACTACGCGCACGCCGTCCCGACGCCCGACCACTTCATCCCCGCGCTCTACCTGGCCGGCCTCGCCGACGCCGCCGGGCAGGCCAGCGACACCCGGGTGCTCGTCGACGGCTACACGTACGGGTCGCTGTCGATGACCGCCTACACCCTGGGCCTGGAGTGCCCGCCCACGACGACGACGACGGGTGACGCCCCGCCGGCACCAGCCGACGTCCCGCCCGACAGCTCCAACATCTAGCCCCCGCGTCCCGCGTTGCCCGGCCGTGCACCCGGGGTGACAGTGGACGCATGACGACGACCGACCAGGAGCGCCCGCAGCCCACGATCGGCGCGACCCGGCTCGGTGACGAGCACGGGGTGCTGAGCCCGGACGACGTCGTGTCGTTCGTCGCGAAGCAGCTGGCCGGCGTCGACCTCGACGGCCGCAGCGTGTGCGTGCTCGTGCCCGACGGCACCCGCACCTGCCCGCTGCCCCTGCTGCTCGGAGCGGTGCACTCCGCCCTGCACGGCCGGGTGTCGCGGATGACGGTGCTCGTCGCGCTCGGCACGCACCAGCCGATGGACGACGGCGCGCTCGCCCGCCACCTGGGCTTCGAGGTCGGACGGATCGAGGACACCTACCCCGGCACGACCGTCGTCAACCACGCGTGGTGGGATCCCGAGACGTTCGCCGACCTCGGCACGATCCCGGCCGCGCGGCTGGCCGAGCTGTCCGAGGGCCGCCTCGAGATGGACGTGCCGGTGCTGCTCAACAAGGCCGTCATCGAGCACGACGTCGCGCTCGTGGTCGGCCCGGTGCTGCCGCACGAGGTGGTCGGCATCTCCGGTGGCAACAAGTACTTCTTCCCGGGTGTCGCCGGGCAGGACATCATCGACGTGTCGCACTGGATCGGCGCCCTGATCACCTCGGCCGAGATCATCGGCACGACCGCGATCACGCCGGTGCGGGCGCTGATCGACGAGGGCGCGTCGCTGGTGCCGGCGCAGAAGCTGGCCTTCTGCGTGGTCGGGGCGGCCGGCAGCACCGACCTGCACTCGATCTCGTTCGGGGACACGCAGACGTCGTGGGCGAGCGCGGCGGAGGTCTGCGCCGCCACGCACGTTCACCTCCTCGACGCACCGGTGAGCCGCGTCATCTCCGTCGTCCCACGGATGTACGACGACGTCTGGACGGGCGCCAAGGGCTTCTACAAGCTCGAGCCGGTCGTGGCCGACGGCGGCGAGGTCGTGCTGTACGCGCCGCACATCACCGAGATCTCGACCAGCCACCCGGAGATCCGCGAGATCGGCTACCACTGCCGCGACTACTTCGTGAAGCAGTGGGACCGGTTCGAGGACGTCCACTGGGGCACGCTCGCGCACTCGACGCACCTGCGCGGCGCCGGCACCTACGACGCGGAGACCGGCGAGGAACGGCTGCGCGTCCGGGTCACGCTGGCCACCGGCGTCCCCGAGGAGGTCTGCCACCAGGTGGGCCTGGGCTACCTCGACCCGGCCGGGCTCGACCTCGCTGCCGCCGAGGCGGACGACGACACCTTCGTCGTGCCGGACGCCGGCGAGGTGCTGTACCGCCTGCGCTGATCGCGCGATCGTGGCAACGGCGGTCACCCGGCTGACCGCCGTTGCCACGATCCGTAGGGTGGCGCCGTGGACCTGGAGTTCAGCGGCGAGGTGTGGTTCTGGAAGGGGCCGGCGCCGTGGCACTTCGTCACGGTGCCGGACGACGAGAGCGCCGCGATCGAGCACGCCGCCGACCTCGTGACCTACGGCTGGGGCATGGTCCCGGTCGAGGTGCGGGTGGGGCGCACGACCTTCTCGACCTCGTTGTGGCCCAAGGACGGCGGGTACGTCGTGCCGTTGAAGGCCGACGTCCGCCGAGCCGAGCAGATCGACGTCGGCGACCACGTCACGGTGCGCCTCGTCGTCGACGTCGTCTGACTCAGCGCACCGGGTCGGGCGCCCGGGGCAGCAGGGCGAGCACGGTCGTGAAGACACCCCAGCCGGAGCCGACCTGAACCGGCCCGCGCCACTGCACCGCACCGGTGCGGTACCCGTCGTGGCGGAACCACCGCAGCGTCCCGTCGGCCATCACGGCGTAGACCACGCCGTCACCGCGGCTGAACACCTGCGTGACCTCGCCCCACCCCGTGCCGACGTCGACCGGGCCCTCCCAGGCACCCGGCGTCCCGAGCCCGGAGCCGTCGGCGACGCCGCGGTGCCGGTACCAGCGCAGCACGCCGTCCGGCATGACCGCGTAGATGATGCCCTCGCCGGCCGAGAACAGCAGCCGGGCGGAGTCCCAGCCGGTGCCGACGGGGTTCGGGCCGGACCACGAGCCCGGGACGTCGAGGCCGTCGCCCGTGGCCACGCCGTGGTGGCGGTACCAGAGCAGGCGCCCGTCCTGGTCGACGACGTAGATGACGCCGTCGCCGCCGGAGAACACCGCGGCGACGTCGCCCCACCCCCGACCGACAGGCCGCCCACCGACCCAGCTGCCGGGGACGTCGAGCCCGTCGCCGGTGTTGAAGCCGCGGTGCTCGTACCACCACAGCACGCCGTCCGGGTCGATCGCGTACAGCACGTCTCCCCCGCCGGGGAACACGTGCCGCATCTGGCCCCAGCCGCGGCCGACGGTCGACGGCCCGTGCCAGGTCTCGACGCCCCCGCCCTGCTCGGCGCCGTCGTGCCGGTACCAGAGCAGGTCGCCGTCGGGCTCGACGGCGTAGACGAACGCCGGCACCAGCGTCGGGTCGTCCGGGAAGTGCCACTGCGGCCGCAGGCAGTCGTCGTACCGGCGCACGACCTCGCCCAGCACGTTGACGGGCGGCGTGCCGCGACCGGAGTTGACCAGGACGACGAGCTCCATGTCCTCCTGCAGGAAGAAGACGGCCGCGTGCTCGACCTGCGCCCCGTTCTGCCACCACCCGGTCTTCTGGTAGACCGAGCCGGCCTTCGTGCTGAACACGTCGTCGACCCCGAACCCGCGTTGCATCATCGTCGCCGCCGCCCCGGGCGACAGCACCGAGCCGCCGCGCCGCACGGTGCCGGCCACCCTCTGCAGGTCCTCGACCGACAGGTGCCACCCGACCGCGCCGCTGCCGGTGCGCAGGTCCTGCGAGTTCCAGCCCGGCAGCACCCGCGGGAACGCGTACCCCAGCGCGTCGCCGTCCGCGTGGTCGAGCGTCGACCCGACGACGCCGGACGGCGCGAAGACGTGCTGCTGCACGTACTGCGCGTAGGCGTCGATCGTCAGCGTGTCCCACACGAGGTCGTCGAGGCCGAAGCCGACCCGCAGTCCCGGTGCGACGGCGCCGCTCACGGTCGCGACCAAGATCCGGCACAGCCCGAAGTTCACGTTCTGGTACAGGTAGCCGGGAGACGCCGGCACGCCGGCCGCGACCAGCTGCTTCATCACCGGGAAGGCGGTGGACGAGTCCACCGCGTTCACCAGCCCGGTGCGGTGCGTCATGAGGTCGGCGAACGTGAGCGCACCGACGTTCGGGCCCTTGGCCCAGTAGGCCGGGAGCCAGGGCGCGACCGGGTCGTCGGCCGAGAGGGGGTGGTCGGCCAGCGCCTTCGTCAGCGCGACGGCGGTCACCAGCTTGCTGCAGCTCGCGACGTGCATGCGCACCGTCGTCGTCCACGGCACGACGGTCGTGCCGGACGTCGGGTCGTCGGCCGCCCGCGCGTCCTGGACCTGCCCGGTGAACAGCGTGGACCCGTTGCGCCGCAGCTCGAACGCGCACCCGGCGACCGAGCTGTCGAGCAGGTCGTGAAGCGAACGCTCGAACGCCGGGACGTCGAGGAAGTAGGGCGTGGCCAGCGGCACCTGCGGTCGGCGCAGCAGGCTGACGCCCTCGAGACCCAGCGTGGGCACGACCTGGCTCACGTGGGGCGGCGACATGTCGTGCCGTGCGACCCGGTCGACGTCGAGCGTCAGGCCGGCTGCGCCGGCCAGCCCCTCCGCGACCAGCTCGCGCAGCCGGGACACCTGCTCTGCCGCCACCCTCGACGTCATGACGCCTCCCACCGCGGGCGGCCACCCACCCCGAGCGACGCCGTCGGTGCGCCACATCGTGCGCCTGCGGGACCTGCACGCGCAACGACCCAGACCGGGACGGAACCGGCACGCGGCACGCGTGATTTCGTCGTCCTGCCCGCGAGCCCTTGTGCCCGAACGGGTGGCGGCCTACGTTCGCGCTGCTCGACCGCCGACGAAGGGAACCGCTCATGACCTCGTCCACGACACCTGCGGCTGCGCCCGGCGGCGCGGACGAGGAGCACCTGGCGGCGCTCGGCTACACCGGAGAGCTGCACCGGCACATGGGGCTGTGGGCCAACATGGCGCTCGGGTTCACCTACCTGTCGCCGCTCGTGGGCGTGTACTCCCTGTTCGCGTACAGCCTGTCCATCGGCGGCCCGCCGTCGATCTGGTGGCTCGTCATCGTCGGGTGCGGCCAGCTGCTCGTGGCGCTGGTGTTCGGCGAGGTGGTGTCGCAGTACCCCCTCGCGGGCGGCATCTACCCGTGGACCCGACGGCTCTGGAACCGGCAGTACGCGTGGATCGTCTCCTGGGTCTACATCTGGGCCATCATCGTCACGGTCACCTCGGTCGCCGAGTACGCGAGCGTGTTCGTCGGCGCGCTCTTCGAGATCGACGCGACGCCGGGCGTCACCTTCGTGACCGTCGCGGTGCTCCTGCTGCTGGCCCTGGCGTTCAACTTCAGCGGCACCCGCATGCTCGGGCGGATCGCCCGGATCGGCCTCACCGCCGAGCTCGTGGGCGTCGTCGCCCTCGGCCTGTTCCTGCTGCTCTTCAAGCGCGAGCAGCCGTTCTCGGTCTTCTTCGACAGCCTCGGCGCGGGGGGCGGCGCCTCCTACCTCGGCACCTTCCTCACCGCCGCGCTCGCCGGTCTGTTCCTGTTCTACGGCTTCGAGGCGTGCGGCGACGTGGCCGAGGAGGTCGCCGACCCGACCCGGCAGATCCCGCGGGCGATGATCCTCACCATCCTCGTCGGCGGTGTCTCGGGCCTGATGTCGTACGCCGGCTACGTGCTCGCCGCGCCCGACCTGCAGGCGATCGTCGACGGCAAGGACGCCGACCCGATCCCGTCCATCCGCGAGGACTCCCTCGGCACCGTCGGGTCGAAGATCTTCCTGTGCGTCGCGGTGACCGCGTTCATCTCCTGCGTGCTCTCGCTGCAGGCCGCCGGGAGCCGCCTGCTGTACGCCTTCGCCCGCGACCGGATGCTGCCGGCCAGCTCGTGGCTCTCGCGGGTCTCCGCCCGGCACGCGGTGCCCACCAACGCGCTCGTGGTCGTCTGCGTCGTCCCGCTGCTCATCGCGCTCTTCGTCTGGTGGCGGCCGGACTCGCTGGCCCGCGTGACGTCCTTCGCGGTGCTCGGCATCTACGTCGCCTTCCAGGCGGTCGTGCTGGCCGCGCTGCGGCAACGGGCACGGGGCTGGCGGCCGGCCGGGCTGTGGACCCTCGGGCGCTGGGGCACGCTCGTCAACGTCGTCGCCCTCGCCTACGGGATCTTCGCCATGGTGCTGCTGCTGCGTCCGGCGGACGCCGAGACGTTCGTCGACCGGTGGATCGTGCTGATCGGCCTCGTCGTGGTGATGGGCTCGGGCCTGCTGTACCTGGCGCTGGCCCGCCCCGACCGCCACTCGCGCGACGTCGCGCAGGGCGACGCGCTCGAGGTGGCCGAGCACCTGCGCAGCATCCGCGCGGCGTCCGGCCCGAGGGGCTGAGCGGCACCGATCAGCTGGGGCGCAGCAGGTCCCGCTGGGTCTTCTTCTGCTCCTCGTAGTGCGCCCGTGCGTCCTGGGTCGAGGCGAGCTGCGACACCTCGGCGACCGGGACGTCCCACCACGCCTCGGACGACGGCGCGCCCACGAGCGGGTCGGTCTCGACGTGCACCACCACCGGGCCGTCGAGGTCGCGCGCGGCGACGAGGTGCGCCCGCAGCTCGTCGACCGACGTCGCGCGCAGCACCGTCGCGCCGAGGCTCGCCGCGTTCGCGGCCAGGTCGACGGGCAGGCGGTCGCCGTCCAGGCGGCCAGAAGCGCTGTCGCGGAACCGGTACCGCGTGCCGAACCGCTGCGACCCCAGGCTCTCGGACAGCGCGCCGATCGAGCCGAAGCCGTGGTTCTGCACCAGCACCACCACGAGCTTCAGCCGCTCCTGGACGGCGGTCACGAGCTCCTGCGCCATCATCAGGTACGAGCCGTCGCCGACCAGCACGTAGACGTCGCGGTCGGGCGCAGCCAGCTTCACCCCGAGGCCCCCGGCGACCTCGTAACCCATGCAGGAGTAGCCGTACTCGACGTGGTAGCCCTTGGGGTCGCGGGTGCGCCACAGCTTGTGCAGGTCGCCCGGCATCGAGCCGGCGGCGCAGACGACGACGTCGCGCGGCGCCGACACCTCGTTGACGACGCCGATCACCTCCGACTGCGCGGGCAGCGGGCCGTGCCCGAGCGTGTAGGCCCGCTCGACCGTCGCGTCCCACTCGGCAGCCAGGCGGGCGGCGTCCTGCGCCACCTCGGCCGGTGCCGTCCAGCCCTGCAGGGCGTCGCCCAGCGCCTCGAGCCCGCGGCGCGCGTCGGCCACCAGTGCCACACCGGCGTGCTTGTGCGCGTCGGACGACGCCACGTTGAGGTTCACGAACCGCACGTCGGCGTGCTGGAACACCGAGCGGGACGCGGTCGTGAAGTCGCTGTACCGCGTGCCGACGCCGATCACGACGTCCGCCTCGCGCGCGAGCGCGTTCGCCGCCGTCGTACCGGTCGAGCCGACCGCACCCACCGACAACGGGTGGTCGTAGGCCAGCGACCCCTTGCCCGCCTGCGTCTCGGCGACCGGGACGCCGTGCGCCTCGGCGAAGCGGCGCAGCGCGTCGTCGGCCTCGCTGTACGCGATGCCACCGCCGGCCACCACGAGCGGGCGACGGGCCGACCGCACCACCGCCGCCGCGGCCGCGACGGCTTCGGGCTCGGGCACCGGGCGCGCCACCCGCCACACCCGCGGCGCGAACAGCTCCTCCGGCCAGTCGTGCGCCTCGGCCTGCACGTCCTGCGGCAGGCAGAGCGTGACCGCGCCGGTCTCCACCGGGTCGGCGAGCACCCGCATCGCGCCGAGCAGCGCGGCCGGCAGCTGCTCGGGCCGCCACACCCGGTCGAAGTAGCGCGACACCGGCCTGAAGGCGTCGTTCACCGACACGTCGCCCGCGCCCGGGTGCTCGAGCTCCTGCAGCACCGGCGTCGCCACCCGGGTGGCGAACACGTCGCTCGGCAGCAGCAGCACGGGCAGCCGGTTGACCGTCGCCAGCGCCGCGCCCGTGACCATGTTCGTCGAGCCCGGGCCGACCGACGCCGTGCACGCCAGCGTCGAGAGCCGGTTGCGCATGCGGGCGAAGCCGGACGCCGTGTGCACCATCCCCTGCTCGTTGCGCGCCAGGTAGTACGGCAGCACGTGGGGGTCGGCAGTCTCCTGCTCGAGCAGCGCCTGGCCGAGCCCCGCGACGTTGCCGTGGCCGAAGATGCCGAGCACGCCCTCGACCAGCCGATGCTGCTCGCCGTCGCGCTCGGTGTGCTGCTGCGCGAGGAAACGCACCACGGCCTGCCCGACCGTCAGACGAACGGTACCCATCAGCGGACCTCCTCGGAACCGTTGCCGTGCAACGGGAGTCGCGGGTCGACGTCCTGCGTCGCCCAGGTCGAGCGCACCCAGGCGTGCGCCGGGTCGTCGCAGATCAGCCAGGACCGGTCGGACGACGGTCCCGCCATGACGTTGAGGTAGTACAGGTCGTAGCCCGGTGCCGCCATCGACGGGCCGTGCCAGCCGTGCGGCACCAGGACGACGTCCCCGCTGCGCACCTCCGCCGTGAGGTCGACCGGCCGATCGGGCGTCCCGTAGACGCGGTGGTAGCCGACGCCGGCGCCGCCGTCCGGGCCGTCGGCCACCTCGAAGTAGTAGATCTCCTCCAGCTCGGACTCCTGACCTGGCCGGTGCTCGTCGTGCTTGTGCGGCGGGTACGACGACCAGTTGCCCGAGGGCGTCAGCACCTCGACCGCGATCAGCCGGTCGGCCTCGAACGAGTCGGCCGAGGCGAAGTTGTGCACCTGCCGGCTGCACGCCCCGGCGCCGCGCAGCTCGACCGGCACGTCGGACGCGGGCCGGTGGCGCGGCGGCAGCCGTCGCTCGCAGCGCGCTCCCGGCAGCGCGAATCGTCCACCGCGCTCCGAGCGGACGGCCACCTGGGCGTCGCGCGGCAGGTAGACCACGTCGCTCGGCCCGGCGAAGACGCTCGCCCGCCCGGCGAGCGAGAACCGCTCGCCGTCGACCTCGACGTCGCACGCGCCGGCGAGCGGCAGCAGGACCATCTCGTCGTCGCCGGTGCCGAAGGCGACCCGTTCCCCCGCTGCCAGCTCCAGCACCCGCAGCGACGAGAAGCCCCAGCCCGCGTCGTCCGGCGTGAGCTCGAGCGCGAACGGAGGCCGCGCGCTGCTCCCGGCCCGGCGGTGCAGGTCGGCGCCGCTCACAGCAGCCCCACCGCGCGGTCGACCGCTCCGGACACGTCGCCGTCGCGCGGGTAGAGCAGGGCCCGCCCCACGACGAGGCCCATCGCGGTGGGGTGCCGCAGCACCTGCTCGAAGCCGCGGAACATCGCGTCGGGGTCGTCCGGCACCTCGCCGCCCAGCAGGACGGCCGGCAGGGTCGAGGCCCCGAGCACGCGCTCCATGGCGCCGACGTCGGGCGTGACGGGCAGCTTCAGCCAGGTGTGCGCGGACGTCGACCCCAGCCCGGCCGCCACGGTCACCGACCGGACGACGGCCTCGACCGACAGGTCGTTGCGCACCCGGCCGTCGACCCGGTGCGAGATGAACGGCTCGACCATGGCCAGCAGGTCGTGGTCGGCGAGCTCGGTGACGGCGCGGGCGCACGCCTCGACCGTGGGTGCCGTCGCCGGGTCGTCCGGGTCGATGCGCAGCAGCATCTTCCCGGCCTGAAACCGTTGCGCCGCAAGGTGTGCCGCGTCGTAGCCGGTGAACCGGTCGTCGATCTCGAACGACGTGCCGGCCAGCCCGCCGCGGTTCATCGAGCCGACGACGACCTTCCCCTCGAGCGCGCCGAGCAGCAGCAGGTCCTCGAGGACGTCGGCCGTGCCGAGAACGCCGTTCACCCCCGGCCGCGACAGCGCGAGGCACAGCCGCTCGAGCAGGTCGGCGCGGTCGGCCATGGCCAGCGGGTCGTCACCGGCGCGCAGGACGCCGCGGGCCGTGTGGTCGGCGGCGACGACCATCAGCCGGCCGGTCGGGCCAAGCACCGACGTCGGCAGCTCGCGCGCGGCAGCTCGCCGGGCCACCTCGCCCGGGTCGGCCGCCCGCAGAGCGACCAGCCGCGCGACGTCGACCCGGTCAGCCGGCACGGGGCACCCCGTCGAGCAGCGCGTCGACCTCGGCCGTCGTGGGCATCGCCGTCGAGCACTCCAGCCGGCCGGCCACCACCGCCCCGGCGACGTTGGCGAAGCGCACGAGCCGGTCGAGCGACCAGCCGGCGAGCAGCCCGTGGCACAGCGCGCCGCCGAACGCGTCCCCCGCGCCCAGGCCGTTGACCACCTCGACGGGGAACGGCGGCACCTCGACCCGCTCGTCGCGCGTGCGGGCCAGGACCCCGCGCGGCCCCTGCTTCACCACGGCGAGCTCGACGCCGCGGTCGAGCAGCGCCTCCGCGGCGCGGTCGGGCTGGTCCTCGCCCACGGCCACCCGGCACTCCTCGAGGTTGCCGACCGCCACCGTGACCTGCCCCAGCAGCGGCTCGACCTCGGCGCGCGCCGTGGCCTCGTCGGGCCAGAACGAGGGCCGGTGGTCGAGGTCGAGCACCGTGTGCCGAGCTCGACCGCGGGCGTCCAGCGCGGCGTGGTGCGCCGTCCGGCTGGGCTCAGCCGACACCCCGGTGGCGGTCACCCAGAACACGCCGGCCTGCCGCACGGCGTCCAGGTCGACGTCCTCGGGACGCAGCGCCAGGTCGGGCGCCAGCGGGGTGCGCCCGTAGAAGTACAGGGGGAAGTCGTCGGGCGGGAAGATCTCGCAGAACGTCACCTGGGTCAGCAGGCCGGGCACGGCGCGCACCTGGGAGGCGTCGACGCCCAGCACCCCCAGCTGCTCGCGCAGGTAGCGGCCGAAGGCGTCGTCGCCCGTCGCCGTGACCACCCCGCTGCTCCGGCCGTGCCGGGCCGCCGCCACCGCCACGTTGGAGGGCGAACCGCCGAGGAACTTGCCGAACGTCTCCACCCGGTCGAGGCCGACCCCGACCTGCAGCGGGTAGACGTCGACCGAGATCCGGCCGACCGTCAGCACGTCGAGGGCGCTCACCGCGGCCGCACCTCCTCGACCCGGACGGCGCGACGCTCGGTGCGGCTGCGGGTCGCGGCCTCGGCGACGTAGAACGCCTCCAGCGCCTCGGCGACGCTGCAGGGGTTGTCGCGCCGACCGGCGGCGAGCTCGACGAAGGCCTCGATCTCGGCGCGGTAGGCCGGCAGGAACCGCGGCCAGAAGCCGGGCCACGAGGGGCCGGCCGGGAAGTCGACGCCGTCCTCGGCCGAGCGCAGCGCCGCGGCGTCGTCGAGCCCGACCACCAGGGTGCCGGTCGTGCCGGCCAGCTCCATCCGCACGTCGTAGCCGGCCCCGTTGTAGCGCGAGCCCTGCACCGTGACGAGCGTGCCGTCGTCCATCGTCATGACGGCCACCGACTCGTCGACGTCCCCGGACGCGCCGAAGTAGTCCGCACCGCGGTTGGCCCCCACCGAGTAGACCTCGACCACCTCGCGACCGGTGACGAAGCGCAGCGCGTCGACGTCGTGGACGTGGCAGTCGCGCCACAGCCCGCCGGACGTCGGCACGTACTCGGCCGGAGGCGGTGCGGGGTCGCCGGTGATCACGTGGGCGCGGCGCAGCTCGCCGATCTGCCCGTCGTGCAACGATTCTCGCGCCCGGGTGTACCCGCGGTCGAACCGGCGCTGGAACCCGATCTGCACCACCGCCCCGGTGCGCTCGACCTCCTCCAGCACCAGGACGCTGCCGGCGAGGTCGGGGGCGACCGGCTTCTCGCAGAAGGCCGGCAGCCCCGCCCGGGCGGCCGCGACGATCAGCTCCGGGTGCGCAGTCGTGGCCGCGGTGATCACGACCGCGTCGACCTGGGCCAGCAGCGCGTCGACCGAGCCCGCGACCCCCGCCCCGAGACCGGCCGCCACCGCAGCGGCGCGCTGCGGGTCGACGTCCGCGAGCACGACCTCGTCGACGAGCGGGTGCTCGGCCACGACGCGCGCGTGCTCCGCACCGATCCGCCCCGTGCCGACCAGACCGACCCGCATGCGCCCTCCCGGACGTCGCCGTCGACGTCCGCGGTCGCGGCGCCGACGGCCAGTCAACGCCAGGAGCGGCAGCGGGCGCCAGCACCCGACCGCGATCCGGTCGGGTGTCAGCCCTCGCCGAGCACGGCGTCGACCGCGGCGACCGCGTCGCCGAGCGCGTGCAGCCGCGCGCGGGACACGTCCTCGGCGCTGAGCTCGTCGGTCGTGCCCGAGCGGTCGAACTCCTCGACGGCGGCCATCAGCCGCCCGACCGCACCCTGCCGGCCGACCAGCGCGGCGGACACCTCGGGCTGCAGGCGCGCCTCGTGGGCGATCTGCGCCGGGTCGGCGCCCAGGACGTCGACGACGCCCGAGAGCAGGCCCGCGGTGTAGCCGGTGTTGGCGTCGAGCCCGGCCTGCGGCGTGAGCAGCTCGCAGGTACGGGCCCGGGTCAGCACGGTGACCATCTGCTGCCGGTCGCCGGACTCGCCGCCGAACGCCGCCAGCAGCACCCAGGTGCTGAGGGTCTTGCGGCCCAGCAGCACGAGCGCCTGGCGCAGCGAGCCGACGTCACGGCCGGTGCCGGCGGCGGAGTTCACGGCGCCGAGCACGCGGATGCTGAGGCCCGGGTCGACCGAGATGATCCGCTCGAGGTCGTCGGCCGAGGACTGCGGGTCCGACAGCGCGGCCAGCAGCTGCAGCGACACCACCTGCGACGGCACGACCTTGCGAGCGCCGCCGGGCGTGGTGCGCGGCGCGGCCGGGGCCGGGTCGACGCCCTGCAGCAGGTCGAAGCCCGCCTCGCGGGCGGCGTCGGCCACGGCGGTCGACGACAGCGAGTCCGCCAGCAGCTGCGCACCCGGCACGATGCCCCGGATGTACTCGACCAGGTCGGGCAGGCCGTCGTCCGCCTCGGCGACCGCGACGCGCAGGACGTCGATCAACGGGTAGAGCCGGTCGAGGGCGTCCCCGGCGCAGCCGCTGTCGACCGCGAGCCGGTAGCCCTGCTCCTTGAGCGCCACGACCCCGGCCAGCACCGCGTCGTCCACGTCGACGTCCGGCAGCAGCTGGACGACGACGTGCTCGGGCCCGAACGGGAGGGGCACGGCGCCGGTGAGGAACGGGCGCGGGACGTTGACGTAGAGCTGGCGGCGCTGGCCGAACCGCTCCATGCCGAGCTCGCCGAAGGACGCGACCAGCATGCGGCAGGCCAGCAGCTCGGCCTCGTGCGCGGCGGCGTCGTCCAGCTCGTTCAGCGGCACGCCGCCGGACCCGCTGAAGCGCAGGTCGTAGCCGACGACCCGGCCGTCCGCGGTGCTGATCGACTCGCGGCCGATGACGGCACGTCGTCGGCCCGGGGCCGGCAGGGACGGCGCAGGCGCGGTCTCGGGCGTGGCGGTCATGAGGTCCTCTCGGGGCGGTCGCGTCCCCTACCCATCGGCAGGTGCGCCGCGTTCATGAAGACGCCCGCCCCGCCGACCGGCTGCCGGCCGGCTGCCGGCCGGCTGCCGGCCGGTCGGCGCCGGTCAGGAGTAGGCGCGCTCCGCGGCGTCCGCGATCTGCCGGTGCGGCCAGCGCGACCAGACCGGCACGAGCGCCACCAGCGTCACCACCGCCGACAGGACGACGGCGACGCCCGGGCTGGTGCTGTCGGCCAGGGCACCGACGACCAGGAAGGCGACGGCCGACAGCAGCGCGAAGCCGGACCCGGCCACCCCGCTCAGCCGCCCCCGCAGCTCGTCCGGCGCCAGCAGCGAGAAGGTCGCCATCAGCGGCACCATGAAGCCCTGGAAGGCCCCCGCGAGCAGGAACAGCGCGGCCGCGACCTGCCACGGCGGGTCGGCCACCAGCCCCAGCAGCGGGATCGGCACGCACGTCGCCAGGACGACGAGCCGTCGCACCTGCACGGCGGGCGACCACCGGCTCACGACCATGACGCTGAGGAACGCGCCGAACGGGCTGGCGGCGAGCAGCACGCCACCGGCAGCAGTCGAGGCACCGTGCTCAGCGGCGTACGGCAGCGCCACGGCTTCCGGCGCGATGATCGCGAGCAGCATCAGCCAGGCCAGCAGCATCAGCGAGCGCGTCGGCAGGTCGCGCCGCAGGAACGCCAGCCCCACCTGGACGTCGCGCAGCAGCCCGCCGATCCCGGGTGCACCGCCGGAGTGGGCGGCCGGGCGGTGGCGCACGAAGGCCACGACGAGCACGCCGGACACCGCGAACGTCACGGCGTCGACCCACAGCGCCCGGTCGGCCCCCAGGGCGCTCACGACGATGCCGCCCAGCGCGACGCCCGCGACCTGGTTGAACTGGTACGACATCTGCATCAGCGAGCTGGCCCGCAGGTACAGCGGCCGCTCCGAGAACAGCTCGGTCAGCAGCGCCCGGCTGGCGGCGAAGAAAGGCGCGCCCGCCAGCTCGACGAAGAACAGGATGGCGAGCAGCGCGACCAGGGGCAGCCCGGCCCCGACCGCGAGCACCAGGACGACGAGGGCCAGCGCGCGCAGCGCGTCGCAGGCCGCCATCAGCGTGCGGCGAGGGGCGCGGTCGGCGATCGGGCCGAGCAGCGCCTGGCCGAACACCTTGGGCAAGAAGGAGACCGCGAACACCGTGGCGGCGAACAGCGCCGACCCGGAACGGTGCAGGACGAGCGCGGAGATGGCGACGCGGGCCAGCTGGTCGCCCCAGTCCGACAGCACCCGGGCGACGTACAGCGCGGCGAACTCGGGTCGGCCGAGAGCCCGACGGTAGGTCGGGCTGGCGTGCCGACTCCCCTGACGCCCCGGTGCCACGGCCGAACGCTACCGGATCGGGCACAACGGGCGGATCGCGCGGCGTCCGCTCAGACGTCGTAGAAGAGCCGTTCGACGACCGCCCGCGAACGCCGGGTGACGCGCCGGTAGTCGTCGACGAGCTGCGCGGACGAGCCGGCCGGGTAGCCGACGATGCGCCCGACGCCGTCCAGGTCGCGCAGGTCGCTCGGCAGCGCGTCGACCGGGCGGCCGCGCCACAGCACGGCCGCGTTGCGCAGCCGCGAGGCGAAGGTCCAGGCGTCGGCCAGCACCTCGGCGTCCTCGACGTCGACCAGGCCCGCCTCGTGCGCGACCCGCAGGGCGGTCATCGTGCCCGTGTGCCGCAGGCCCTCGACCTCGTGCGCGTGCCGCAGCTGCAGCAGCTGCACGGTCCACTCGACGTCGGCCAGGCCGCCGCGGCCCAGCTTGAGGTGCTGGCGCGGGTCACCGCCGCGGGGCAGCCGCTCGGCCTCGACCCGGGCCTTGACCCGCCGCACCTCGCGGACGTCGGCGTCGACGATCCCGCCGTCCGGCCAGCGCACGGGGTCGACCAGGCGGCGGAACGCGTCGGCCAGCTCGGCGTCGCCCGCCACCGGCGTCGCGCGCAGCAGCGCCTGCGCCTCCCACACCAGCGACCAGCGCGCGTAGTAGGCGGCGTACGACGCCAGCGACCGCACGAGCGGTCCTTGCTTGCCCTCGGGGCGCAGGTCGGCGTCGAGCTGCAGCGAGGGGTCGGGGCCCGGTCCCGACATCAGCCGGCGCAGCTCGCCGACGACCGCGAGCGCGGCGTCCTGCGCCTCGCCGTCGTCGGCGCTGTCGAGCGGGTCGTGGACGAACAGCACGTCGGCGTCGCTGCCGTAGCCGAGCTCGCGACCGCCGAAGCGCCCCATGCCGACGACGAGCAGCCGGGTGGGCAGCGGTCCGCCGCGCTGCCCCTCGACGACGCGGGTCGCCACCGCGAGGGCGCCGTCGACGACGGCGCCCGCCACCTCGGTGAGGGCCCGCTCGACGTCGTCCAGCACCAGCCGGCCGAGCAGGTCGGCGGTGGCGATGCGGAACAGCTCGCGGCGCCGCACGCCGCGCGCCGCGGCGATCGCCTTGGCCGGGTCGTCGTGGCGCGAGACCGCCGACATCACCTCCGTGCGCAGGGACGACGCGTCGCGCGGGTCGAGCCCGGTGTCGTGGCCGAGCACCTGCACCGTCTCGGGGGCCCGGGCGAGCAGGTCGGCCGCGAAGCGGCTGCGGGCGAGCACGTGCGCCAGCCGCTCGGCCGCGGACCCCTCGTCGCGCAGCATCTTGAGGTACCAGTGGGTCGTGCCGAGCTCGTCGCTGACCCGGCGGAAGGCCAGCAGCCCGGCGTCCGGGTCGGCCTCGTCGGCGAACCAGCCGAGCATGACCGGCAGCAGCTGGCGCTGGATCGAGGCCCGCCGGCTGACGCCGTCGGTGAGGGCGCCGAGGTGGCGCAGCGCGCCGGCCGGGTCGCGGTAGCCCAGCGCCTGCAGGCGTGAGCGGGCGGCGTCCTCGGTGAGCCGCACCTCGTCGCGCGAGAGCCGGGCCACGGCACCCAGCAGCGGCCGGTAGAAGAGCCGCTCGTGCAGGCGCCGCACCTCGCGCGCCTGGGTCTGCCACTGCGCGACGACCGAGCGGGCGGGGTCGACGCGGTGACCGAGCTGGCGACCCAGCCGGCGCAGGTCGGGCTCCGACGTCGGCACGAGGTGGGTGCGTCGCAGCCGGAACAGCTGCACGCGGTGCTCGAGGGTGCGCAGCAGCCGGTACGCGGTGCCGAGCGCCTCGGCGTCGTCGCGGCCGACGTAGCCGCCGTCCGCCAGCGACTGCAGCGCCACCAGGGTGCTCGGGCTGCGCACCGTCTCGTCGACCCGCCCGTGCACGAGCTGCAGCAGCTGGACGCTGAACTCGACGTCGCGCAGCCCGCCGCGCCCGAGCTTGAGCTGGCGCTCGGCCTCCTCGGGCGGGACGTGCTCCTCGACGCGGCGGCGCATCGCCTGCACGTCCTCGACGAAGTGCTCACGCCCGGCGGCGGTCCACACCAGCGGCCGGATCGCCTCGGCGTAGGCCTGGCCGAGCGCGCGGTCGCCGGCCACCGGCCGGGCCTTGAGCAGCGCCTGGAACTCCCAGGTCTTGGCCCAGCGGCCGTAGTACGCGAGGTGGCTGTCGAGGGTGCGCACGAGCGGGCCGTCGCGCCCCTCCGGCCGGAGGTTGGCGTCGACCGGCCACAACGTGCCCTCGGACGTCGACGCCGAGCACGCGCGCATCAGCCCGGTCGCGAGCTGCTGGCCGGTGGCCAGGGCGGCGCGCTCGACCTCGGTGCGCGCTACGTCGTCGAGGTCGTCGAGCCTGGTGCCGGCCTCCGAGACGGGCTCGGCGACGAAGATGACGTCGACGTCGCTGACGTAGTTCAGCTCGCGGCCCCCGGTCTTGCCCATGGCGATCACCGCGAACCGGCAGGGGGTGGCGCCCGGCTCGAGCTCGGCGCGCGCCACGGCCAGCGCGGCCTCCAGCGCGGCGGCCGCCAGGTCGGCCAGCTCGCGGGCGACGTCCGGCAGGTGCGCGGTGGGCTGCCGTTGTGCGAGGTCGCGGCCGGCGATCGCGAGCAGCCGGTGGCGGTAGGCGACGCGCAGACGGTCGTGCGCCGCCCGTCCCCCCTGTGCCGCAACGGGTTCGTCGTGCTGCGGGTCGGCGCCGACCGACTCCAGCAGTGTCGCTCGCAGCCTGTCGGGCGGCGCCGGCTCGTCCTCGGTGAGCGCCGGCCAGTGCGCCGGGTGCCGCGCCAGGTGGTCGCCGAGCGCGGCGGACGAGCCGAGGACGGCGAGCAGCCGCGCCCGCACCGGCCCTCCGACGCGCACCGCCTGCAGCAGGTGACCGGCGTCGGCGCCCTGCACCTCGGGGTCGTCCGGGTCGCGACGGGCCATGGCGCGCAACGACTCCATCAGCCGGACCAGCCCGAGCAGCGCGAGGTCGGGGTCGGCCGTCTCGGCGACGTCGACCAGCAGCCCGTCCTCGAAGACGTCGTCCATCGGGTCGAACAGCCCGGCCAGCGCGGGGTCGGCCATCAGCCGCTCGGCCCGCGCCGGGTCGGCGAACCCGATGCGGGCGAGCTGCCCGCCGCGGCTCGAGGCGCGGCTGGAGCTCACGGCGCGCTCCCGCGCCGCAGCTCCTCGAGCCAGGTCTCGTAGCTGCGGGTGCCGCGGTCGGCGTCCGGGCCGGCGAGGTTGGTGCCCTCGGCGAACGCCCGTAGCACCCCGCCGACCGCGGGCAGCGTCAGGAACCGCGGCGGACGACGCCCGACCGCCTCGCACCAGCGGGTCAGGGCCTCGCGGGCGTCGACGACGTCGGGGCCGGCCAGGTCGCGCAGCCGGCCCCGGGGCTCGCCCGCGACGGCCTCGACCAGCCGGTCGGAGACGTCGCGCAGGTCGACCAGCTGCGAGCGAAAACCCTTGGGGAGCGGCATGAGCGGGCCGCGCAGCAGCATCGAGGCCAGCTGCGGGACGAAGTCGTGGAACTGGGTGGCGCGCAGCACGGACGCCGGCAGCGGTCCGTCGAGCAGCCGTTCCTCCACCTCGGCCTTGGCGCGGTAGAAGGGGTAGGGGTTGCGGTCGCACCCGACGATCGACAGGAACACCAGGTGCCGCACGCCCGCGGCCCGGGCCGCGGCCACCAGCCGGTCGGTGCCCTGGACGTCGGTGCGCCGGGCGTGCAGCGGGTCGCTCGCGAGGTGCACGACGACGTCCGCGCCGTGCAGCGCCTGCGCGACGCCCTGCCCGGTCGCGAGGTCGCCCGTGCGGCGCGCTGCCCCGCCGACGTCCGGGCCCTCGTGCCGCGACAGCACCGCGACCGCGTGGCCTGCAGCGACCAACCGGGGCACGAGCACGCGTCCGAGCGTGCCGGTGCCACCCGTGACGAGGACGTCGGCCACGGGCTCAGAGCATCGGCAGGTAGCGGGCGAGCTCGAACTGCGAGATCTGGGCCCGGTACTCCTGCCACTCGGCGCGCTTGTTGCGCAGGAAGAAGTCGAAGACGTGCTCGCCCAACGTCTCGGCCACGAGCTCGCTCTCCTCCATCGCGTGGATGGCCTCGGACAGGCTGGTCGGCAGCTGCTTGAACCCCAGCGCCTTGCGCTCGGCCTCCGACAGCGCCCAGACGTCGTCCTCGGCCTCCTCGGGCAGCTCGTAGCCCTCCTCGATGCCCTTCAACCCGGCGGTCAGCATCACCGCGAAGGCCAGATAGGGGTTGCAGGCCGAGTCGACCGAGCGCATCTCGACGCGCGTCGACTGCCCCTTGGCCGGCTTGTACATCGGCACGCGCACGAGCGCCGAGCGGTTGTTGTGGCCCCAGCACACGTAGCTCGGCGCCTCGCCGCCACCCATGAGGCGCTTGTAGGAGTTCACCCACTGGTTCGTGACGGCCGTGATCTCGGCGGCGTGCTTGAGCAGGCCCGCGATGAACTGCCGGCCGACCTTGCTCAGCTGGTACGGCGCGCCCGCCTCGTGGAACGCGTTGCCGTCACCCGCGAACAGGGACAGGTGCGTGTGCATCCCCGAGCCCGGGTGCTCGGCGAAGGGCTTGGGCATGAAGCTGGCGAAGATGCCCTGCTCGAGCGCGACCTCCTTGATGACCGCGCGGAACGTCATGATGTTGTCGGCCGTCGTGAGCGCGTCCGCGTAGCGCAGGTCGATCTCGTTCTGGCCGGGGGCGCCCTCGTGGTGGCTGAACTCGACCGAGATGCCCATCGACTCCAGCAGGCTGATCGCCTGGCGGCGGAAGTCGTGCGCCGTGCCGTGCGGCACGTGGTCGAAGTAACCGGCCTGGTCGACCGGCACCGGCGGCTGGCCGGGCGCGGTGCCGCGCTCGAACAGGAAGAACTCGATCTCGGGGTGCGTGTAGAACGTGTAGCCGAGGTCGGATGCCTTGGCCAGGGCGCGCTTCAGCACGTTGCGCGGGTCGGCGAAGGACGGCGTCGCGTCGGGCAGCTGGATGTCGCAGAACATCCGCGCGGTGCCGGGGTTCTCGCCTCGCCATGGCAGCACCTGGAAGGTGCTCGGGTCGGGCTTGACCAGCATGTCGGCCTCGTAGACGCGCGCGAAGCCCTCGATCGCGCTGCCGTCGAAGCCGATGCCCTCGGCGAACGCGCCCTCCAGCTCGGCCGGCGCGACCGCCACGGACTTCAGGGTGCCGAGCACGTCGGTGAACCACAGCCGCACGAAGCGGATGTCGCGTTCCTCGATGGTGCGGAGCACGAACTCCTGCTGCCTGTCCATGCCGCTCATCCTAGGGTCGCCGGTGGGCACGCAGTGGCTGGCACGGGTGCGGCCGTGGGTGCGGCGAAGAGGTCGTGATCACCGCACCTCCGCCGCACCCATCTCTGCATCCACAGGTGGAGCGCTACGTCACGCCGTCCACAGGGCGGCCGAGAGGCCTCGCACGGCCGGCGCGGGGTGAGGACCGTCGCGCCATGGACGACGAGCTCCAGGCGTTGCTGGCCCGCCAGCTGGACCTCGCCACGCGCCAGCAGCTGCGCGACCACGGCATCTCCGCCGCCGCCCTGCGGTGGCGCCTGGGCCGGGGGTGGACGGCTGTGCTCCCTGGCGTGGTGCGGACGACGCGTGCTCCGCTCGGTGTCCGCGACCGGCTCGTCGCGGCCTGCCTCGAGGGTGGCCCGGCATCGGTCGTGACCGGCGACCACGCCTGCCTCGTCCACGGCCTGCGCAACGCAGCAGGGAACCGGCGGGTCCGCGTCCTGGTCCCGGTGAACCAGGACTCGCGGGACGTCGGGTTCGTCGAGGTGCGGCGCACCCGTCGTCCGGTCGAGCACCCGCACCTCGACGGGGCTGCACGGATCGCCCCGATCGGCCGGGCCGTGCTGGACGCCGCGCGGTCGTCCCCGGACGCACGGCAGGCGTCCGCGCTCGTCGTCGAGGCGGTGCAGCGTGGACTGGCGAGCCTGGACGAGCTGCAGCACGAGCTGGACAGCGGTCCCCGCCGGGGGAGCGCCGCCGCCCGTGCCGCCCTCGGTCTGGCGAGGGCTGGCGCCTGGTCGTTGCCCGAGGCCGACCTGCTGGTGCTGTGCACCAGCAGCCGGGTGCTCCCCCATGCCTGGCCCAACCCCCGCCTCTGGTCAGGGAGCCGAGCCTTGCTGTCGCCGGACGTGTGGTTCGACGACGTGGCGCTGGCGGTGATGGTGCACTCGAAGGCGCACCACGCCCGCGAGGCCGAGTGGCGGCAGACCGTGGAACGGGACGCCGAGCTCACCGTCCACGGCGTCCTGGTGCTGGCGGTGACCCCCTCGTCGATCGCCGCCGACCCTCGACGAGTGCTGCGGATGGTGGAGCAGGCCTACGTGCAGGCGGGTCGGCGGCCCCGGCCGACCGGGTTGCGGATGCAGGCCCGAGGTCCTGGGCTGCCATGAGTGCGGGCGTGGGTGCGGCGAGGAGGTCGTGATCACAGCACCTTCGCCGCACCCATCGCCGCACCCGACGCCGAGGGCGGCCGGCACGTGGTCAGACGACGTCGAAGAGCTCGGTGTGCACGCGCCGTCCGCGCACCCCCATGGAGGCGAGGATGCGCGTCACGGACGCCACCATCGGGCCCGGCCCGCAGACGAAGTAGTCGAGACCGCCCTGCCCCCGCCGGTGGCGCACCGCCGCGCGGAGCACCGCCTCGGTGACGCGGCCGACCTCTCCGTCCCAGCCCTCGGGCGGTTCTTCGAGCACCTCCACCACGTCGAGCGCCAGCCGCTCGCGCAGGTGCTCGCCGTCCGCACGGTGCAGCAGGTCGTCCGCGGTCCGACCTGCCACCACGAGCGTCACCGGGCGGGTGTCGCCGCGCGCAGCCATCGTCCGCAGCATGCTGAGCATCGGGGTCACGCCGACGCCCCCGGCCACCAGCACGAAGCCGCGGGAGCGCAGGCCGTCCAGCGTGAACGCGCCGTGCGGTCCGTCCAGGAAGACGCGGCGCCCAGGTCGCAGGCCCGCCACCACCTGGCTGAAGTCCCCGAGCGCCCGGATCGTGAACTCCTTGCGCTCGGGCTCGGTCGCCGCCGACGCGATCGTGAACGGGTGCTCCTCGAAGACGAAGGGCGAGGTGCCGATCTTCAGCCACGCGAACTGCCCCGGGCGGAACGGCACCCCGGGATGTCCCTTGGCGCGCAGCACGACGGTCACGGTCTGCGGGCCCTCCTCGCGCACCTCCTCGACGACGTAGCGCAGGCGCGCCGCCCGCCAGGGGCGCCAGACCCAGCGATGGCACGACAGCAGCACCACCCCGACGGCGAGGACGCCGAACCACGCACGCGCCACCGGGTGCCGGGTCAGGTCGTGCAGCCACAGGACGTGCAGGGCCGTCGCGACCAGGAGCACGTTGGCCAGCAGCACGTGCGCCAGCCGCCACCCCTCGTAGCGCGGTCCGCGCCGCCGGCGGGTCAGGCCCAGGACCACCAGGGCGACCAGGGCGAGCAGCGCCGTGCACGCGGCCCACACGCGGGGCGGGGCGTCGCGCAGGTCCAGCACGTGCAGCCCGCCTCCGGGCCGCGCCAGCACGAGCAGCACGTGCACCGCGACCAGTGCGGTCGCCACGACCGCCAGGCTGCGGTGGCTGCGCAGCACGCGCTCGACGCCGAGGTGGCTGGTCAGCGCGCGGACGCGCGACGGCAGGAGCGCGGCCAGCAGGATCAGCGAGACCGAGACCAGCGCCGTGACGAGGGAGGCCACCCGCACGCCGGTCAGCGGCTCGGCGCCGCCGGCTCGGGCGAGCACCACGACGGGCGCGGCAGCAGCCGCGAGCACGGCGAGCGCCCACAGCAGCGGGGCGGCTCGACGTCGTGCCGCCCCTCCCCTGCCCGCGGTGCCCGGACGACGTCCGCCGCGGACGACGAGGGCCACGAGCTCCTCCACGGCGCGAGGGGGACGACGAGCCGACGCTAGGCCGGTCGACCTCGCGGGTGCCTCAACCGGAGGTCAAGCGAGGCTCAAGATCGTCAGGCGCGGTCGAGGACGGCCATGGCGGCGGCGCGACCGGGGATGCCGCTGACGCCGCCGCCGCGCCGGGCGCCGGCCCCGCACAGCAGCACCTTCGGGTGCTCGGTCTCGACGCCCCACCGGCCGACGTCGGCGTCGTCCTCGGCCCAGGGCCAGCGCAGGTCGCGGTGGAAGATGTTGCCGCCCGGCAGGCCGACGTCCGTCTCGAGGTCGACCGGCGTGCGCGCCTCCAGGCACGGCTCCCCCGCGGGCGTGCGCAGCAGGACGTCGGAGATCGGCTCGGCCAGCACCGAGTCGAGCGAGCGCAGCGTGGCGGCGAGCGCCCGCTCGCGGGTGCCCTCGTTGTCGTCGCGGAAGAGCCGGGCCGGCAGGTGCAGGCCGAAGAGCGTCAGGGTCTGCGCGCCCTCGGCCTGCAGCTGCGGCCCGAGGATCGACGGGTCGCTGAGCGAGTGGCAGTAGATCTCGCACGGCGGCAGGTCGGGCACGTGGCCCGCGGCCGCCTGCTCGAACGCGGTCTGGAGCTGGGCGTACCCCTCGTTGACGTGGAACGTGCCGCTGAACGCCGCCGCCGGGTCGACCGCGGGGTCGCGCAGCCGGGGCAGCCGGCTCAGCAGCATGTTGACCTTCAGCTGGGCGCCCTCGGGTCGCTCGCCGGGGTCCTCGCCCATGAGGGTGGCCAAGATCGTCGGCGCGCAGCCGGCCAGCACGTGGCCCGCCCCGACGGACGTCGTCCCGCCGGCCGCGTCGGTGAACGTGACCTCGCCCGCGGGGTCGACGGCGGTGACGCGGGCGTTCGTCACGAGCTCGGCGCCAGCAGCGGCCGCCGCCTGCGCCAGCGCCGAGGTGACCGCGCCCATGCCGCCGACGGGCACGTCCCAGTCGCCCGTGCCGCCGCCGATGACGTGGTAGAGGAAGCACCGGTTCTGCTGCAGCGCAGGCGAATCCGCGGCCGCGAAGGTGCCGATGAGCGCGTCGGTCAGCACCACGCCGCGCACCGTGTCGTCGCCGAAGGTGCGCTCGACGACCTCGGACACCGGCCGCTCGACCAGCGCCTCCCAGGCCTCGTCGTCGTCGACGAGCGCGCGGACGTCGGCCGCCGACCGCAGCGGCTCGGTCATGGTCGGGAAGACCCGCTGCGCCAACCGCCCCGTCATGTCGTAGAACCGTTGCCAGGCAGCGTGGTCGGACGACGACGCCACCCGCTCGAAGGACGCCGCGGTCGCCGCCGTGTCGCCGTTGTCGACGAGCAGCCCGCGGGCCGGGTCGCCCGGGACGGGCGTGTACGAGGAGTACCGGCGCCGCACCAACCGGACGTCGAGCCCGAGTTCGTCCACCACCTGCCGCGGCATCAGCGACACCAGGTAGCTGTACCGCGACAGCCGCGCGTCGACCCCGTCGAACACCGGCGCCGACACCGCGGCTCCGCCCACATGGTCGAGCTGCTCCAGCACCAGCACCGAGCGACCGGCCCGGGCCAGGTAGGCCGCGGCGGTCAGGCCGTTGTGCCCGCCGCCGACGACCACGACGTCGTACCGAGTGCGCATCCGGCGAGGCTACCGTCGCGGCATGGCCAGCTCCTTCTTCACCGCCGCCGGCGCGGGTCGGTACGCCGCCACCGAGGCCACCACGGGCCCGTGGTCGGCCGCCCACATGCACGGCGGCCCGCCGTCCGCGCTGCTGGTGCGCGAGAGCGAGCGCGCGGCAGCGGACGTCACCGAGGGCGGGCACTGGCAGGCCCAGCGGGTGGTGCTCGACTTCCTCGGCCCGGTGCCCGTCGCCGAGGTCGAGGTGCGCGCCGAGGTCGTGCGGCCCGGCCGCAGCGCGGTGCTGGTCGACGCCGAGCTGGTGGCCGGCGGCCGCCCGGCGCTGCGCTCGCGCACCTGGGTCGTGCGACGCGCGGACGACGGAGCCGCCGTCGCGCCCGCGACCCCCGACGAGCCGCCGGCCGGCCCGCCCGAGCTGGCCCCGCGCCACACCGGCTGGACCTTCGGCTACGCCGAGCACCTCGAGTGGCGGCTCGCGAGCGGCGTCATGGGTGAACCGGGTCCGGCGGCGGCGTGGGTGCGTCCGCTCGTGCCGCTCGTCGACGACGAGCCTGCCGCCGGCCTGGCCGCCTGCTGCCTGGTGGTCGACTCGGCGAGCGGCATCAGCGCCGAGCTGTCGTGGGACGACTGGTCGTTCGTGAACGTCGACCTGGCGGTGCACCTGCTGCGCGCGCCGGTCGACGAGTGGCTGCTGATGGACGCCCGCACGCACCTGTCGGGAGACCGAGCCGGGCTCGCGACGTCGACGCTGCACGACCGCCGCGGGCTCGTCGGGCGCAGCAGCCAGGCACTCGTCGTGCAGCCCCGCTGACGCCGTAGGCTCGCGTCATGCCGCAGCTGCGTCTCGCGCTCGCCCAGGTCGACGCCGTCGTCGGTGACCTGGCCGCGAACGCCGCCACGGTGCGCAGCTGGACGGCGCGGGCGGCCGCCGAGGACGCGCACCTCGTCGCGTTCCCCGAGATGGTGCTCACCGGCTACCCGGTCGAGGACCTCGCGCTGCGCCGCTCGTTCGTCGACGCCTCGCGCGGCGCGGTGCAGCAGCTGGCCCGCGACCTCGACGCCGACGGCCACGGCGAACTGCCCGTGGTGGTGGGCTACCTCGACCGCGCCGAGGGACGCGACGCCGACCCGGACGGCGACGGGGTCGGCGAGGACGGCCGCACCGGCGTGCCGAAGGGGATGCCGCAGAACTGCGTCGCGGTGCTGCACCGCGGCCGGGTCGCGGCCCGCTACGCCAAGCACCACCTGCCCAACTACGGCGTCTTCGACGAGTTCCGCATCTTCGTGCCCGGCCACGACCTCACCGTCATCCGCGTCGGCGACGTCGACGTCGCTCTCGCGATCTGCGAGGACCTCTGGCAGGACGGCGGCCCGGTGGTCAAGACCCGCGAGGCCGGCGCCGAGCTGCTGCTCGTGGTGAACGGCTCCCCCTACGAGCGCGACAAGGACGACACGCGGCTCGCGCTCGCCACGCGGCGCGCGGCCGAGGCCGGCTGCACCCTCGCCTACCTCAACCTCGTGGGCGGCCAGGACGACCTGGTCTTCGACGGCGACTCGGTGGTCGTCTCGGCCGACGGCGAGGTGCTGGCCCGCGCCGCGCAGTTCGCCGAGGAGCTGCTGGTCGTCGACCTCGACCTCGCCGCCTCGACCGTCGACCCGCAGGGGGACGTCGCCGACGTCGTCCACGTGACGCTGACCGACGAGCCGGTGCCGGCCTTCGAGCCCCGCCCGCCCCACCACGCCGAGCGGCTGGACCCGGTCGGCGAGGTCTGGACCGCGCTGGTCACCGGCCTGCGCGGCTACGCCCGCAAGAACGGGTTCTCGTCGGTGGTCTTCGGCTTCTCCGGCGGCATCGACTCGGCCGTCGTCGCCGCCCTGGCGGCGGACGCGCTCGGGGGCGCGAACGTCGTGGGCCTGTCGATGCCGAGCTCGTACTCCAGCGAGCACAGCCGGGACGACGCCCTCGACCTCGCCCAGCGCCTGGGCGCCGACTACCGCGTGCACCCGATCGCCGACCCGGTCGCCGCGTACCAGAAGGACCTCGAGCTCACCGGTGTCGCCGAGGAGAACCTGCAGGCCCGGGTGCGTGGCGCGCTGGTGATGGCGGTGTCGAACAGCGAGGGCCACCTGGTGCTCGCCACGAGCAACAAGAGCGAGCTCTCGGTCGGCTACTCGACGCTGTACGGCGACAGCGTCGGCGGGTTCGCGCCGCTGAAGGACGTGCCGAAGACGCTCGTCTGGCAGCTGGCGCGCTGGCGCAACGCCGAGGCCGAGCGGCGCGGCGAGCGCGCGCCGATCCCCGAGAGCTCCATCACCAAGGCGCCCTCGGCCGAGCTGCGCCCCGGCCAGACCGACCAGGACTCCTTGCCGCCGTACGAGCTGCTCGACCCGTTGTTGGAGCACTACGTCGTGGGAGCCCAGGGCCGCAGCGAGCTGCTCGACGCCGGCTTCGACCCCGTCGTCGTCGACCAGGTCGTCACGCTGGTCGACCGGGCCGAGTGGAAGCGCCGCCAGTTCGCCCCCGGCACCAAGATCTCGGCCGTCGCCTTCGGGCGCGACCGCCGCCTGCCCGTCACCAGCCGCTGGCGCGAGAGCGCCGCCCCCACCGAGGAGACCCCGTGACCGAGCAGCCCGGCAGCAGCGCCGACCAGGGCGAGCAGCCCGCGCCGTACGGCACCGGGCCGGCCGCGTCGTCCGGCACCGCCCCTGGCGTGCGGCGGGTGCGCGTGCACCACCTGCAGCAGATGAAGGAGCGCGGCGAGCGCTTCACGATGCTCACGGCCTACGACCAGTACGCGGCCGAGATCTTCGACGAGGCCGGCATCGACGTCCTGCTCGTCGGCGACTCGGCCGCCAACAACGTGCTGGGCTACGAGACGACCGTGCCGGTCACCCTCGACGAGCTGCTGCCGCTGGTGCGGGCCGTCACGCGCAGCGCCCGCCGTCCGCTCGTCATCGCCGACCTGCCCTTCGGCTCCTACCAGTCCTCGCCGCAGCTCGCCCTGGAGTCGGCGACGCGGATGATGAAGGAGGGCCTCGCGCACGGCGTGAAGTTCGAGGGCGGACGTCGGGTGGCCGGCCACGTGCAGGCCGTCGTCGACGCGGGCATCCCGGTGATGGGCCACCTCGGTTTCACCCCGCAGAGCGAGCACGCCCTCGGCGGCTACCGGGTGCAGGGACGCGGCGACCAGGGCGACCAGCTCGTCAAGGACGCGTGCGCCCTGCAGGACGCCGGCGCGTTCTCGGTGGTGCTCGAGATGGTGCCGGCGCCGGTCGCGGCCCAGATCACCGAGGTGCTGCGCATCCCCACCATCGGCATCGGCGCCGGGGCGTCGTGCGACGCGCAGGTGCTGGTGTGGCAGGACATGGCCGGCCTGCGCGGCGGCAAGATGAGCCGTTTCGTCAAGCAGTACGCCGACCTGCGCGGCGTGCTGCGCACCGCGGCCCAGGAGTACGCGGCCGACGTGCGCTCGGGCGCCTTCCCGACGTCCGCGCAGTCGTTCGAGTCCTGAGGCGCGGGCCCGAATGGGGTTGAGGGATCGCCCCGCTGCGGGCAGGGTGGCGGCATGAGCGCGACATCGAAGGACGACCACAACCCCGCCCCGGACGACGTGCGCCGCAAGTTCAAGGAAGCGCTGGACCGCAAGCAGGGCAAGCACGACGAGCACCTGCTCGACGGCCCGCAGTCGCAGGGGCACGACCACACCGGACCGGCCAAGGTGCAGCGCACCTTCCGCCGCAAGTCCGGCTGACCAGCAGGACCAGCAGGACCTACCGGCCGCCCGGCCGCGCCGCCCCGAGCTGCGCGCGCAGGGCGGCCGGTGCTGTCACCAGGCTCGGCCCGTACCAGGTCAGCAGCCGCCCGTCGACGAGCGCGACGTCGGTGTGCGAGAACGCTTCTGGGCCGTCGTCCGGTGTGAACGCGTACGGCTCGGACGGCAGCACGACGAGGTCGTGCGGCGGCAGCGCGTCGAGCTCGACCCGCGGGTACCGCTCGTCGGCGTCCTCGAGCGCGTTGTCGACCCCCAGCCGGCGCAGGACGTCGGCCGCGAACGTGTCGCGCCCCAGCGCCATCCACGGTCGACGCCAGATCGGGACGACGGCCCGCCGGCGCGGCGCGGGGCCAGCCAGAGCAGCTGTGCCCCAGGCGGCCCGCGCCTCGTCGAGCCACGCGGTCTGCGGCGCGCGGCAGGCCTCGAGCAGCCGGCGCAGCGACCCGAAGGCCTCGTCGACCGAGCGCACCTGCGTCGTCCAGACCGCGATCCCGTTGTGGCGCAACGCCTCCAGGTCGGGCTCGCGGTTCTCCTCCTCGTTCGCCACGACCAGGTCGGGTGCGAGCGCCACGACAGCGTCGACGTCCGGGTTCTTCGTGCCGCGCACGCGCGCGACGTCGAGCCCCGGCGGGTGCGTGCACCAGTCGGTGGCGCCGACGAGCAGCCCCGGAGCGCTGACGGCCAGCGTCTCGGTCAGCGACGGCACCAGCGACACGACCCGTCGCGGGCCGTCGTCCGGGAGCCGCACGGGTGCGCCTGTGTCGTCCCTCACCTCGAGCACCGCCCGATCCTCGCAGGGACTAGCGTCGCTGCCATGAGCGCCCTGACGGTCGGCTACGCCGCGATGCTGGAGCAGTTCCACCCCACCGAGGCGGTCGAGCTGACCGCCCTGGCCGAGCAGCACGGGTTCAGCGGGTGCATGGCGGCCGACCACTTCCAGCCGTGGGTGCCGCAGCAGGGCCAGGCCAGCTTCGTGTGGAACGTGCTCACGGCCGTCGGCGAGCGCACCGAGGGCGACCTCGGGCCGGGCGTCACCTGCCCCAGCTTCCGGTTCCACCCGGCGGTGGTCGCCCAGGCCGCGGCGACCCTCGAGGCGATGTACCCGGGCCGCAGCTGGCTGGGGCTCGGCACCGGCGAGGCGCTCAACGAGCACGTGGTGCCCGGCTACTGGCCCGAGGCGGGCGAGCGCTCCCTGCGGATGTGGGAGGCCATCGAGCTCATCTCGAAGCTGTTCACCGCCTCGCTGGAGGGCAAGGACGTCAAGCACTCCGGCCGCTTCTTCTCGATGGAGACCACCCGGCTGTGGACGATGCCCGAGCAGGCGCCGCCGATCATGGTGGCGACGGCCGGCCCGATCAACGCCAAGAAGACCGGCAAGTTCGCCGACGGGATGATCACGGTCGGCGCGCCAATCGAGAAGATCGAGGGGCTGTTCGGCAAGTTCGCCGAGGGCGCGCACGAGGCCGGCAAGGACCCCGACGCCATGCCGAAGGTGCTGCAGCTGCACCTGTCCTGGGACGAGACGGACGAGCAGGCCATGGACAACGCCATGACCGAGTGGCCGAACGGCGGCATGAAGTTCGGCAAGGCCGACATCCGCAGCCCGCACGACTTCGCCGCCATGGCCGCGCTGGTGCGGCCGGAGGACTTCGAGGGCCGCATGGTGATCTCGAGCGACCCGGACGTGCACCGGGCCGCGATCCAGCAGTACGTCGACCTCGGCTTCGACCGCGTCTACCTGCACAACGTCGGCCGCAACCAGGCCCGCTGGATCGAGGTCTTCGGCGAGCAGGTGCTGCCGAAGCTGACCCGCTGACGCGCACCCAGGCGCGTCGCCGCGCTGGGTGACACCGGTCGGTGGCAGGATCGTCGACCATGGACTCCGAGCGGGTGGCCGCGCTGCGGGACGCGCTGGTGCACACGAGCTGGTGGTCCCGTGCCACCGACCTCGGCCAGGCCGTGCGCCGCACGCCGGGGCCGGGACACCTGCTGCTCGTCGGCACCCCACGGGTCGAGCCGTGGCACCTCGCCGCCCACCTCGACGACGAGGCCCGCCTCAACGTGCTGCCCCAGATCGCGCCGCAGCTCGTGCGCTGGCGGCCGCCCGAGCAGGCGCCCGACCACCTCAAGATCGGGCTGAGCCGGCTCGAGCAGGTGGGCCGCGGCGAGACCGTGTTCGTCGTCGCCCCGGACGCCGCACCCGACCCGCTGCTCGAGCGGGTCGACGACGCACGTCGGACCGGCGCGACGATCCTCAGCCTCGACGCGGGCGACAGCGAGCTCGGCGTGTTGGCCCACGAGCGGATGACGGTGAGCGCCAGCGGCCTGGTCGTGCCCGAGGGCCTGCTGCCCGAGCCGCGCCCGGACGACGACCCCGACCTGCTCGCGGGCGACGACCGCCTCCCGCCGGAGGTCGTGGCCGGGCTCGCGCTGCCGGCGTCGTTCGATCTCGCCCAGCACTTCGTGAGCGCCGCCGCGGGCCTGCCCACCGTCGAGCAGCAGCGCGGCTGGCGCGAACGCCTGGGCCGGTTGATCGACCTGATCAGCGGGCCGTCACCGCGCCAGCAGCAACGGCCGTGAGGCGCTTCCACCTCGACCTCGCGCCGGTGCGCGCCTCGCGCGACTTCCGGCTGCTCCTGGCCGCGGGCACGGTCTTCTACGTCGGCGGGATGGTCACCTACGTCGCCCTGCCGTACCAGCTGTACCACCTGACCGGCTCGAACTTCGCGGTCGGCGCCGTGGGCCTGGTCGAGCTCGTGCCGCTCGTGGTCTTCGGCCTGTACGGCGGCGCGCTCGCCGACCACGTCGACCGCCGCCGGCTGCTGGTGGGCACCGGCACGGCGCAGGTGCTGCTGACCGCGGTGCTGCTGGCCAACGCCGCCGCGGGACGGCCGCGGGTGTGGGTGATCTACGTCGTCGCGGGGCTGCTAGCCGTGGCGCAGTCCCTGCAACGGCCCAGCCGCGAGGCGCTGGTGCCGCGCACCGTGACGCACGCCCAGCTGCCGGCGGCGGTGGCTCTGACGACGTCCGGCATGCAGCTCGGTGCGTTCGTCGGGCCGACGATCGGCGGCCTGCTGCTGGCCGGTCCCGGGCCGGCGTTCGCCTACGCGGTCGACGTCGCCGGGCTGGTCGTCGCCACCGCGCTGTTCTTCTCGCTGCGCAGCTACCGTCCGCTCGAGCCCGGTGAACCGCCCAGCCTGGCCGGGGTCGTGGCCGGCGTCCGGTACGCGGTCGGGCGGCGCGACCTGCTCGGCACGTACGTCGTCGACCTCGTGGCGATGTTCTTCGCGCTGCCCGTGGTGCTCTACCCCGCCCTGGCCACCGACGTGTTCCACCGTCCCGAGCTGCTGGGCGTGCTCTACACGGCCGAGACGGTCGGCGCGCTCGTCGCCGGGCTGACGAGCGGCTGGACCAGCCACGTCGTGCGGCACGGCCGCGCCATCGTGGTGGCCGCGGCCTGCTGGGGGCTCGCCGTCGCCCTGGCCGGGCTGGCCCCGACCCTGTGGGTCGCCGCGGTGCTGCTCGCGGTCGCTGGTGCCGCCGACTCGGTCAGCGCGATGTTCCGCGGCACCGTCTGGCACCAGACGATCCCGGACTCGATGCGCGGGCGGATGGCGGGCATCGAGATGCTGTCGTACTCGCTCGGCCCGCTCGGCGGCCAGGTGCGCAGCGGCGTCGTCGCCGACCTCACGACCGTCCGGACGTCGGTCGTGAGCGGCGGCGTGCTCTGCGTGGCGGGCGTCGTGGCCGCCGGCACCTGGCTGCGCGGGTTCTGGGCCTACGACGCGCGCACGGACGAGCACGCGGTGGCCGAGCGCGAGCGCCGCGCGGCCGCCGAGGAGCGGGAGGAGGCCTGAGCGTCCGGGCTCAGTCCTCGCCCTCCCAGTCGCGGTCCTCGCGGTCCCACTGCTCGGTGCGGTCGTGCGCGGTCTGCAGCGCGCGCTCGGCCTCCTCGCGAGAGCCGTACGGACCGAGCAGGTCCTTGCTCTGGCTCTTGTCCTCGACCTGCTCGACCTGACCGGTGCGGGTGTTGAAGTAGAAGTCAGCCATGCGGGCATCCTGCCGCGCGGCCGCCGCCAGCGCGAGCGCTGCGGGCCAGGGCTCCTAGACTGCCTGCCATGTCCCCAGCGCTGACCACCGTCGAGCCGGGCACGATCTCGCCGCGACGACCCGTGCCGGCCTCGATCCCCCGGCCGGAGTACGTCGACCGGCCGGCCCCGGCCCGCTACGACGGGCCCGAGGTGAAGAGCCCCGAGGTGATCGCCGCGATGCGCGTCGCGGGCCGGCTCGCCGCCCAGGCGATGGCCGCCGCGGCCGAGGTGATCGCGCCCGGCGTCACCACCGACGAGATCGACCGCGTCGGCCACGAGTTCCTGCTCGACCACGGCGCCTACCCGTCGACGCTCGGCTACCGCGGCTTCCCCAAGTCGTTGTGCACCAGCGTCAACGAGGTGGTCTGCCACGGCATCCCCGACGACCGCCGGGTCGAGGACGGCGACATCGTCAACATCGACATCACGGCCTTCGTCACCGTCGACGGCGTCGGCGTGCACGGCGACACCGACGCCACCTACCTGTGCGGCGACGTCGACGAGGAGTCGCGCCTGCTCGTCGAGCGCACCCACGAGGCGATGATGCGCGGCATCAAGGCGGTGCGCCCGGGCCGCGAGATCAACGTCATCGGCCGGGTGATCGAGTCGTACGCGCGCCGGTTCGGCTACGGCGTCGTGCGCGACTTCACCGGCCACGGCATCGGCACCGCGTTCCACTCCGGCCTCGTCGTCCCGCACTACGACGCCGCACCCCGCTACGACGACGTCATGGCACCCGGGATGACGTTCACCATCGAGCCGATGCTGAACCTCGGCACGCCCGACTGGGAGATGTGGGACGACGGGTGGACCGTCGTCACCCAGGACCGCCGACGATCCGCGCAGTTCGAGCACACGCTGCTCGTGACGGACGACGGCGCCGAGATCCTGACGCTGCCATGAGCGGCAGCTCGCAGGACGGCACCCACGACATCGCGCTGGGCATCGACGTCGGCGGGTCCGGCGTCAAGGGTGCGCCGGTCGACCTCGCCACCGGCGAGCTGCTCGCCGACCGGCTGCGGCTGGAGACGCCCCAGCCCGCGACGCCCGAGGCGGTGGCGGACGTCGTCGCCGAGGTCGGGCGGCACTTCACGGACCACCTGGGGGACGGGCCGATCGGCATCACGGTGCCGGGTGTCGTGACGCACGGCATCGTGCGCAGCGCCGCCAACATCGACCCCACCTGGATCGGCACGGACGCCGACACCCTGCTCAGCGAGCGGATCGGCCGCGACGTGCACGTGGTCAACGACGCCGACGCGGCCGGGGTGGCCGAGGCCCGCTTCGGGGCCGCACGCGGTCAGCGCGGGCTGGTGCTCATGACCACGCTCGGCACCGGCATCGGCACCGCACTGCTGCTCGACGGCCGGCTGGTGCCGAACAGCGAGCTCGGCCACCTCGAGATCGACGGCCACGACGCGGAGTCGCGGGCGGCGTCGTCCGTGCGCGAGGTCGAAGACCTGTCGTGGGAGGAGTGGGCCGAGCGGCTGCAGCGCTACTACGGCGTCGTCGAGGACCTGCTGTGGCCCTCGCTGATCGTCGTCGGCGGCGGGGTCAGCAAGAAGGCCGACAAGTTCCTGCCGCTGCTGCACCTGCGGGCGCCCATCGTGGCCGCGACGCTGCGCAACCAGGCCGGCATCGTCGGGGCCGCCCTGCTCGCGCACGAGGAGCGCGGCAGCCGCCCCTAGCCGTCGTCGAGGTCGCGGTCAGCGCTGGCGGGCGACCTTCATGACCTTCTTGGGCACCTTCGGCACCACCACGAAGACGCGCCGGTCCTCGCGGTCGGCGTATCCCATCTCGGCGAGGCGCTTCAGGGTCACCGGGCACTTCTTGCACCGGGGCTTGTCGCGGCAGCACTTCTTCTTCGCGGTCACGACGGGCACCAGGACAAGATAGGTAAGGCTTACCTTCATGTCCAATCCGCGCACCAGACGTGCTCAGGCCACCCGGTCCGAGCGGGCGGCCCGGGCCGCCAGCGCACGCCGCTCCCCCGGCTCGAGCCCGAGCAGCCGGTGCCGGACGACGTCCGGCCCGACGTCGAGCACCAGCGCGACCGCCTCGAGGTCGTCCGGGTGCGCGGGCAGCGCCTCGGCCAGCGCGGCCGGCGCCACCAGCCGGACGGCGGCCCAGGTGTCGGCCTCCGCCTCGACCCGCTGCGCCAGCCAGCGGCTGTCGCCGTAGTCGTGGCAGGCCTCGTGACCGAGCACGGCGTGCGCCAGCTCGTGGGCGAGCACGCAGCGGGCCGCGCGGCGGTCGAGGCGGTCGTCGAGCAGGATGACCCGCTCGTCGGGGCACCACCAGCCGGTGCCCTCGGCCAGCCGGCAGCGGTGCACCCAGATGTCCGGACGGCGGCGCAGCTCGGCCCACGGCGACCACGACGAGCGGGTCACGGCGAGCTCACGACCTGGTCACCTCTGCGGTTCGTCACCCTTGCGGACACGGCGGGCGGTGGTGCTGGCGCGGCGCGCGCCACCGCTCGAGCCACCCGGACGACGTCCCGACCGCGCGACGGCGCGC